>JAJFUL010000060.1 GCA_021372425.1 Spirochaetaceae bacterium | reverse complement strand
CGGGGCCACCACCAGAACCAGAGGCAGTCCCTATCGTTGATTTAAGGCTCTTCGACCTGGAAAGCAGCTGCGAAAACTAGCCATGACAACCAGGGCGAACATTGCCCGCCGGTCTCCAGCTTCAGACATCGCCGATCGTCGCGACCATTATCGCCTTTATGGTGTGCAGGCGGTTCTCGGCCTCGTCGAAGACTACCGCATGCCGCGACCTGAAGGCTTCATCCGTGACTTCCATTTCCTTCAGACCGTATTTCTGCTCCACATCCTTTGCGACGAGCGTCTCCGTATCATGGAAAGCCGGCAGGCAGTGGAGGAGGATAACATCGGGATTGTTGGTCTTCCTGATGAAATCCATCGTTATGCGATATTTTTCGAGTTGGGCTATCCGCTCGGCAAACTTGGCCTCCTCGCCCATCGAAACCCAGACATCGGTGTAAAGAGCATCGGCACCATCCAGCGCCTTGTCCACGTTCTCGATGCTGAAGAATTCAATGGATCCGCCAGTCTCCGCGGCGACGCGCCTCATCTCGGCGGTGAGCGCTTCCTGCGGCCAGAGCTCCTTCGGAGCCAGCGCCACGAAATGCATCCCCATCTTGGCGCAACCGATCATGAGCGCATTGCCCATGTTGTTGCGCGCGTCGCCGCAGTACACGAGCTTCACCTTTGAAAGTGGCTTGGCCACATGCTCTTCGATAGTGAGGAGGTCGGCCAGTATCTGCGTCGGGTGGTCCTCGTCGGTCAGGCCGTTCCAGACCGGAACCCCGGAATACTTGGCCAGGTCTTCCACCAGTTTCTGCGAGAATCCCCTGTACTGGATGCCGTCATACATGCGTCCGAGAACGCGCGCCGTATCCTCGATGGACTCCTTCTTGCCCATCTGCGAATTAGTGAGGAAGGTTGCGTTCCCGCCTTCATCCCAGCAGGCTGTCTCGAAAGCACAGCGAGTCCTCGTGGATGTCTTATCGAAAAGGAGCACTATATTCTTGCGGTACAGGGCATTGCCTTTTATGCCCGAACGTTTCTTGGCTTTCAGGTCATGGGAAAGATCAAGCAGATAACGGATTTCCTCAGGGCTGAAATCTTTCAGAGTAAGGAAACTTCGTCCTTTCAGGTTGACGGGCATAAGGGCCTCCGGGATTGGGATACTAGCCGCCATCACGCTAAGGGCGGCTTTTCACTGTATATACCATCAATGTGCAAAGGTCAAGCTGGAATGTCATGAAATAATTTCATATTTATTTATAGTATATTGAATAATTATAACAATCACGTCAAGATTTGCTTCATGTGCAGAAAAAACTCGACGGCCCACGGAAGCATGGTCTATAATCAGGGATCACCTAAAAGGAATTCCAGAAAGGAGTCCTCATGGCTCTCACGATTTCTGACATAGGGCAATCGGTTCTCGACACACATTATGCGGTTCGCGGTCCTATCGTTGCGCGCGCGCAAGAACTGGAAAAAGCAGGGAAAAAGATTTTCTACTGCAATATCGGCAACCCGCAGGCTTTGGGGCAGAAACCTCTCAGCTATATCCGGCAGATTCTCGCCCTGGCCGAATGGCCTGGCCTGGCCGGCAAGGCGAAGGGGATATTCCCCTCCGACACCATAGCCGTCGCCGAGATGATACTGAAGGAATCCAAGTTCGGCCTTGGGGCCTATTCCGATTCAAAGGGGCTGCCTTTTGTCAGAAAGGCAGTCGCCGAATTCATCCAGAAGAGGGATTCCGGCGATGGCGTCACGGTCAGCTCCAATCCCGACAACATCTACCTTACCGATGGCGCGTCCAAGGGGGTCCAGACAGCCTTGCGCATGCTCATCGCCTCAGCCAACGATGGCATCATGATCCCAGTGCCTCAGTATCCGCTCTATTCAGCGACGATCACCCTGTATGGCGGCCGCCAAATCGGCTATTTCCTGGATGAGGGCTCGCTCTGGTGCCTTTCGGAAAAAATGCTCGAAGAGGCATTCATCTCGGCTCGGGCAAAAGGCTTAAGGCCGAAGGCCATCTGCATCATCAATCCAGGCAATCCCACCGGCTCGGTTCTGACCCGCGACAATATTGCCATGGTGATCCGCTTCGCCAAGGAGCATGGGCTTTCGATCCTCGCCGATGAGGTCTATCAGGAAAACATCTATAGGCCACAGGACCGGTTTGTTTCCTTTGCAAGGGTGATGACCGAACTCGGCGAGAAGGATGTAAGCCTTTTCAGTTTCCATTCCTGTTCGAAGGGATTCCTGGGTGAGTGCGGGCAACGCGGCGGCTATATGGAAATCCGCAACCTGCCCGCCGATGTCCTCATGCAGATCACAAAACTCCAATCAGTGTCGCTCTGCTCGAATCTTGCCGGGCAGATTGTCACGTACCTCATGGTGAAGCCCCCGCTCCCAGGCGAGCCTTCTTACGAAACCTATGTATCTGAACGAGATGGAATCCTGGGTGAGCTCAAGCTCAGGGCAAAGTTGCTGGCCGAAGGGTTGAACCGTATTCCTGGCATCAGCTGCCAGCCAATCACCGGAGCCATGTATGCATTCCCGTCAATAACACTCCCAGAGGGCCGGACTGACGAGGAGTATTGCATGGACCTTCTCGAAGACGAGGGGGTCTGCCTCGTTTCCGGCTCTGGCTTTGGGCAGCAGAAGGGAACGGCGCATTTCCGCACCACCATCCTGCCCCCGACGGATCAGATTGAAGAAGTTGTTCGCAGGATAGCGCGCTTTCAGGCTACTTGGAAATAGCAGGCCGCCTGCGATACGATGGGCGGCAGGCCTTGGCGCAGTACCGCCGCAGCCGACCTTGAATGGAGGGATGACATGGAGTGGAGAGCAAGTCATATTCTGGTAAGCGACAGGGGGCTGGCCCAGCAACTGCTGAACCGTATCAAGCAGGGAGCGAACTTCGAGAGTCTGGCGAGGGAGTATTCCACCTGTCCGTCGAAATCCTCGGGCGGGGATCTCGGCTGGTTCGGACCTGGCAAGATGGTCGCCCCTTTCGAGTCGGCCTGCCGGAATCTCGGCGTAGGCTCGATTTCGGATGTCGTGCAAACGCAATTCGGCTATCATATAATCAAGGTGACCGGAAAGAGGCCCTGA
>JAJFUL010000053.1 GCA_021372425.1 Spirochaetaceae bacterium | reverse complement strand
CACTATCTTGCGCCCAGCATTGGGGAAGCCCCCAGAAAGACAGGAATATGAAAACAGATAAGCACAAAAGCGAATATACTGCCCTCTTGCCGCTCGTATAAGTCATTGCATCTTTTCTCCAAAGTAGATTCCGGCCCATTCCCAGCGCCCATGGACTGATGGATCGGCCGGGAAATTGATTTTCCGGAAACAAAGATACCAGACGGGAACTCGTCCCGCCCAACCCCAGGTCTTCAGATAGGCTTCACGGGGTCCCGACGAAGAATCCAGCTTCTCATCCGACCGGATAGGCTGGCTGCGCATGAACTGACTTAAATCGAAGCGAACCTTGGAGTTTGCATCATCATCTGTATCCTGATACCACGAAACGGCGAAAAAGCCGGCCTTGGAAGCATATTTTCGCAAGCCTGAAGCCGATCCCGAAGCCAGCGCCTTCCTTATCCCCCGAACCAGGTCGTCCAGGTTTTCCTGGATCCAGTCCTTGGGGCTGGCCGCGAATTCCGTGAGTTCCCGAGCGTATTTTAGTGCATCAGGGTAGCCTGGCACAACCGCCCCGAACCACGGCAGAAACTTGCTGTAGCTATCCAGGGCGTTTTTCCAGTCGCCAACTTTTTCATATTCTTTTCCTAAAAGGAAATATGAAGTTCCAGTATCAGATGCCTCTGGAAAGCGCGCGAGGAGTTCCCTGTAATAGTTGATCTTTCTTTCTGGCAGCGTGGCGCTTTTTACAAGTCGCGACAGTGACGCATGATGCAGGCTTTGCCCTTCCACTATGGCATCAGGAGCGTCTTTCACTGTGCGCTCGTACAGGGGAATGGCGAGCTGTATATCGCCGGCCGCCTCGTAGCTTGCAGCCGCGGTAAAAAGATACCAGCTGGCATATTCGTCGCGCAAGTCGGCGCATTGGACCAGGAATGCCGCAGCTTTTGCATATTCCTTTTCCGTAACCAGGATTGAGGCGACCTTGCGCGCGGCTGCAAAGTGTCTCATGCTGTCAGGGCTGCTCCCTTGGGGCCCATGCAATTCGAGCAGGGCAAACAGGGCGGACAACTCTTTCTTTTGTTCAGCGCTGCCGACATTGTAAAAAGCCAGGTTGGACGAAGTGCCGCCGGTGCACCCTGTCATGGGCAGGGTAGCGAGAACCAGGGATAGAGCCAGCAGGGTTTTGATTGTCCCATGCATCGATGCCGGCATGAACCGCCTCAGGCATCGCAATTTACTGGCCATGCAGATTGGAGACACATGGAAAAGAGTATCACAAGAAATTTTGCCACATCAAGCTCGCTTCTTGCTCCTGATGAGATCGGCGGGTTTCTGGAAGCTATCTACCGGGAATGCAACAGGAAACAGCGCCTCTGCAGGGATCCGCTCGCCCTTGTCATAAAGTATGAGGACCTGGCGGACCGCGAGGTCGCTGGGCTGGTCTGTTCCATGCTCTCATTCGGCAGCGTAGATCTCATCATGCGCGCATGCGGACAGGCGCTGGAACCTCTTGGCAGGCATCCCGCCGATTCCCTCGATGCCATGAACGATGCGGACCTGCTGCATTTCTGGGGCAATTTTCAATACCGGTTCTGCTTTCCTTCCGACATGATCGGCCTGCTGAAGGCTGCCCGCAGCGCGCGCAAGGCGTATGCCTCACTCGAAAACCTTTTCCTGGAAGGCGACAAGGGTGGGGAGACGATCGTTCCAGCCACGGCAAATTTCGTCCGGGCTCTTATGGCATTCGCTCCTATCAGGAAGAACCTGCTGCCGGATCCGGGGAGCGGCTCGGCCTGCAAGCGGCTTTTTCTCTTCATGCGCTGGATGGTGCGGCGGGATGACATCGATCCTGGCGGATGGACCCGTATTTCGCCTGCGAGGCTCATCGTACCGCTCGATCTCCATATGGTCAGAACCTGTCAGGACAGACTTGGCTTCATTCCGGTCAGGTACAGCAAAGCGGCAACGAAGGCTGGAGATGCCAGGCAGGGGCAGAAGCCCTGTTACCCAGCTCCGACCATCCGCACGGCGCTCAACGTGACCAAGCGCTTCAGGGAGTATTCGCCAACCGACCCAGTCAAGTATGACTTTGCCCTCACGCGACCCGGCATTGATCCCAAGCCAGGCGACGATATCTTCAAATGCCTGTGAGACCTTGCGGCCGCGGGGCAGGGCAGCCGCAAGGGCCCATCCTGGCGGCTTTGCATTGACAACGGCGCGCCTGCTGTGATAGCCTTGCGCTGCTGTTTCGAAGCGGCCTGCCTTTGAGCATCATCGGTCGGTATCGCCGCCTCGATATGGCGCCGGGCAATAGCGCAGGTGGTTAGCGTACAAGTCTGGGGGACTTGGGGTCGCCAGTTCGAGTCTGGCTTGCCCGATAGAAAGCAAGTTGTTATTTTATAGCAACTTGCTTTTTTTATATACTTTACATGTTTTGCCTCTTGCGCATGTGTAGCACAGAATGTAGCATAAATTTATCTACTTGATAGCTGTAGTTTTGGAGGCGCAGATGCGAAAAAAACCGTATTCCATCTGGAAACGTAAGCTCCCTTCGAGCCGGATCAGCTATTATGTCAGGTTTCGCCTCGATGATGGGTCCTGGAGCGTCGCCAAGGCTTCCAGACAGCAGACAAAATCGGCTGCCGAGGCTTGGGCGATCGACTATCTCTCCCGTGGCCAGATCGTTACCAAGGAAAACATCACTTTCAAAGAGTATGCGAAAGACTATTTCGCCTGGGAGGGCGCTTATATCCAATCCCTTCTCCTTCGGGGAAGACAGATCGGACAACGCCATGCTGAAAACCAACAAGCCTATCTCAACAACTACCTGATCAAGGAGTTCGGAACCCTAAAGTTGAAGCTGATCGATGCTAACCTAATACAAGAGTATGCAATCGAATTACGGGCAAGGGGGCTCTCGGCCAGCACTGTGAACCATATCCTCACCACACTCAAAATAGTCCTACAAGGAGCCTACCGGAAGAAGATTATCCAGGCTGTCCCAGAGATCGATGCGGTAAGCGGTAGTAAGGCTGAACGAGGGATCCTAAATCCCGAGGAAGTCAAGAAGTTCTTTGCGATGGAGTGGAAAGACCAACGATACTATTTGATCAACCTCTTGGCAGCAACAACAGGTATGCGGTTAGGAGAAATACTTGGCCTCCAGCGAAAAGCGGTACACGACAGCTATATTGAAGTGAAAACATCCTGGGAACGGGGCAAAGGGCTTAAATGCACGAAGACAGGAAAGCCCCGATTGGTTCCTCTCACAGTGAAGGCAAAGGAAGTCCTCACTTCTGTGCTAGAAATGACGCCCTATAAGGAACCAGACGATCTTGTCTTCCATGGGCGCAGCCGGCATGCCCCGCTCGATCATAAAATGGTGCAGAAGCGATTCAATGAGGCGCTTATTGCCATTGGTATCGATGAAGAAAGTCGGTGTAAACGAGGGCTTACCTTTCATTCATGGCGTCACTTTTTCAATTCGTTGCTCATAAATGGCCACGTACCGGTTATAAAGGTACAGACGCTTACAGGGCACTCTACTAATGCAATGACAGAGAACTATTTCCATCCAGATGAATATAGGGATGTATTAGCTATAACAGGGAGGATTGTATGAGTAATGCTAAATACCTTGGCAGAACTGCTTCAGAGTACACAGAGCTCTTGTCACAGGAGGCTTTGTCGCCTTCTCAGAAGATTGCACGCATCGATAAGGTCCTACAGGATACTGCCATGGAGATTAAAACACAGAAAACGATCATGGACAGCGAACTTGGCCGGATGCTCGCAGAGAATCCGACTTCACCTATGGTGACCGAATTGTGCAAGGGGTCCATAACTAAAGAGAAAGTATTAGGGGCATATAAGCAGAAAGAGCGAGAAAGGTTTTTGGATGAGACGGTAACCAAGATAAAAAAATACATTGAAGAGCATCATGCTGCGCTCAATGGCTTACCCTCCGTCGGCAAGCTGGTCGAGACCCTTAAGCAGCAAGAGCCTAGCTCTCAAGCACTAATAATCATTAAGAAGATTCTCAATGATCTTGAAAAGTATGTACAGAATCAAGTCAACAAAGACAAAAAACAAGAGCCGATAATAGCGATTCGCGAAATAAAGAATGAGTTATTTATATATGATCAGC
>JAJFUL010000049.1 GCA_021372425.1 Spirochaetaceae bacterium | reverse complement strand
ACCTCCCCAGACCCTGAGACAGTTCATGTGGGCTTGGGTCGCATCCTGCAGAAGGCGGCTCAATCTCGCCTTGGTCCAGCGTGAGGGAAGCGCATCCGCGGGGACCCAGTTGGCGCCTTTTGCGAAGACCCTTCTGCCATTGACGGCGAAGCTCATCTCGCGGCCTGCGCTGTCCTTCTCGGTCGATACCCGAAGCTCGCGGAAACCGATACGCTTTCGCTCTTCATGGCACTGCGCCTGCGCGCCCAAGGGCCCGCAAGGAGCAGTGCCGCCTGGACCGAGCCGGACAACGAGTTCATACAGGGACTGCTTTCCGCTTTCGGCCGGCCACCACAGTTCCGGCTGGCTGACCATGAAACGTTCGACAGCGATTGAATCGCCCGCGGGAAGCTGTATGTGCCGCTCAACGCTGCTGCCGGCAAGGGATATCCCGAGGACTGCATCCGTCGCCTCTGTGCTGTTTGCCTCAACAGTGACCGTCACGGCGAAATCGGGGCGAGAATACTCCGGCTTTTTATCCGATGCCTGGTCCAGTGTCTGGCTGGCAAAAGCGTCCGCCGTCGCCGGCCACTGGAAATCCCCGTCCGTCCCTGGTTGGACAGCCTTCATTCTCGTCTGGACCGATTCGATTCTCGGGCCGTCGATGCCGCACAAGGCGATGCCATCGTAAATACCACCAGTCATCAGGCAGGGGCCCCAGTCCCAGCCCGACATGCATTGGGCTTTCCGCAGGAGGTTGCGATGCGGGGAACTGACGGGATAGACCGATTCGGGGACAGGGTAGGGCAGCGTGGCTGCCTTTTTTGCGGCCGCTTTTACCGGCGAGAAGATTATTGCTTCTATATGGTTCCGGCCTTCCCGCAGGTAGTCCTGCACATCCCAGCGACACGGAACGAACATATTGTCGTTTTTGCCTGCGAGTCGGCCGTTGATGTAGACTTCAGCGACCGTATCCAGCAGGTCAATGGCAAGGAATATCCTCTTGCATGCGAATAATGAGGATGAGACGTTGAAATCCCGCCCTAGGATCCAGTCGGTTTCACCCACCCACTGGATTCCCAACTCGTTCGTGCCGCTGTAAGGATCGGAGATCAGTCCTGCCGAAAGAAGAGCTGACATGATGTCGCCCGGAATTTCAGCAGGAACGCTGCCAAGCCTTTTCTGTTCAATGGTTTCCACCGGGAGAACCTGGCCTTCCCGGGGCTTCAGCGTCCAACTGCCGGCGAGAGAAAGCAACTCCATACTTCCCTCCTCCGATCAGCATAGTTTTTTCTTGACAGTTTTGTATAGTGATGCTATATCATAATTAGTTTATTAAATCAACCAATTAAAAAACCGGAGACTTGTCGTTCTATAGACTGATCTTGAAGAGGGGATGGATGCCAAGGAATGGCGACGTTAGCAAGCGTACGGCCTCGAGAATTTTCAGGGCGATATGGCGCAACCCCGGCATAAGCCGGATTGATCTCGCCAAGCAGCTCGATCTCGACAAATCAACCGTAACAAACCAGGTTGCAGCCCTCATGGCCAGAGGACTGGTCAATGAGCTTGAGCAGGGTGAGGCTTCGAGCAAGGGTGGCCGTCGCCCCATCCAGCTTGCGGTCAATAACGATTACGGCCGCTTCATTGGCATGGAAATTCAGCTTGGTTTCTACCAGGCAGTTGTCGTGGACATGTCAGGCGAAATAATGGGCACGACACGTGGCCCCATCGATACGAACGACGCGAATTTCGCCGATATCGTATTATCGATAATCAATGACATGGAAAAGGATTACTGCTGCAATTCCGTCCTTCTTGGCGCAGGCGTGGGCACCGCAGGGCTCATCGATTCGAAAAAAGGCAGGATCCGCTATTCCGTTCCTTTGGGGATAGAAAAGCCATTTGATTTTGCAAAAGCGATCGCTGGACGCACTAAGCTTCCCGTCTTCATAGAGAACGACGCCAATTGTTGTGCGTGGGGCGAACTCGCCTTCAACAGGAAAGAAGACCTCAAGGATTTTTTGTTCGCCCTCGTCGAATACCGGGAGGACGAAATGTCGCTCAAACGCTGTGGCGGCATGGGCGTAGGATTCGGCATCGTACTGGGCGGCAAGGTTCATACGGGGACGCATGGTTTTGCCGGCGAATTCCGAAGCACCTTCTGCAAAGGCAAGAGTCCAGTGCAGTTTTCCTTGGCGAAGGAAGAGCTGGTGACGCTGCGGAGCAACGCGGATGTTCTTGCGAACACTATTGAAGAACTTTCCAGAAACATGGCGATGCTGATCAATACGATGGATTTTTCCCAGGTTTTTATCGGAGGAAATGTTGAGGCTTTTGATCCGGACCTGCCTGTGGTCCTGAAGGCTAAGCTGGAGGAAAACTGGATGTATGCCACGCCAAAGGATGTCGAGATCAGGTATTCGAGCCTGCAGGACAAAGCCGTCGCGTATGGCGCGGCTGGCATGGTGTTTGAGCGCCTTCTTTCCGAACATCAGCTCCCCGGGCTCGGCGCATGAAATGCGGCCATCCTGCCAGTCGCCAAAGACGGCTGGCATAGAAGCAATAGTGAGGTAGCGGGGGAACCCGCTTAAAAGGAGGTCTTGATGAAAAAAGCGATTTTCGCTCTTGTCGCTTTTGCCGTGCTGATCACGGGGGTCTTCGCCCAGGAGAAGGTGACTCTCAATGTCATGAATTACCAGCAGGCCGATCAGGCTGGATATCAGGAAGATGTCGCGATCTGGAAGAAATTTGAGGCAGACAATCCTGATATCACGCTCAACATGGAAGTCCTTTTCAACGAGCCGTATCATCAGAAACTGCAGGCCTATGCGGCGGCAGGAACCCTTCCCGATGTTTTCTATGTATGGCCGGGCGCCAGGAGCGCCGTCATCCATGAAAAGAAACTCGCCAAGGACCTGGCCAAGCTACTGGGAGCCGATTACCTCAAGGAGTTCTCCGGCGCAGCGACCAACCCGAACAACCAACTCGGGAAATACCTGGTCGAGCTTCCGCAGTCCTTCACCTACACCTCGGTCATGTATGTAAACAAGAAACTGCTCGCCGACAATGGCTTCTCGCTTCCGAAAAGCTATGACGACCTCAAGAAAATGGTTCCGAAGCTTAAGTCAAAGGGAATCAACGTCATCATGCTGCCGGACAAAGACGGCTGGCCGATGCAGTCCTGCCTCTTCTCCACAGTGCTGGGAAGAATGGCTGGAGACAAATTCGTCGATTCGATCAAGGCAGGGAAGGCCAAGTTCACCGACAAGCCCTTTGTCGACGCGCTCACTGTGATCTCGAACCTGTACAAGGACGGGATCATCGCGAGAGAGGACAACCAGGTTGGCTACGGCGAGGCGCCCGGACTCTTCGTATCAGGCAAGGCAGCCATCTACATCGATGGCGACTGGAGAGCCGGTGCCTACATCACTGACAAAGCTTCCGGCAAAGCCCTGATTTCGCCAACCGCGCAGACGAGCGACTTCGCGCTGCTGCCCTTCGTGGCCATCCCCGGAGAGGTCAATCCTGGCGTCCTTTCCGCCGTTGCCGGTACTGGCTGGGCGATTTCCGGCTCACTCCCCGCGGGTTCCGCGAAGGAAAAGGCCGCTGTCCGCCTCGTGAAGTATCTGTATTCGCCTGAGGTCCAGGCAATCCGCTACAGCACAGGCGCCTATGTTCCCACGAGGAAAAATGTAAAAGCGAATGTTGAGCCGCTTGTAGCAAAAGTCCCGGTTTTCTACGCCGACAACCCCGACACCTGCTATGTATTCGATGGCGAGTTTGACCCCGCAGTCTACAACGTGTTGAACGATGGCCTCATCACCATCGGCCTCGGCACCTCAACGCCGGAGAAAGTCGCTGCTGAAGTGCAGAAGGCTTTCGAGACCTGGAAGGCAACCCAGAAATAATAATCATAAAAAGCAAGAATCCGCAGGCTGCCAGCGCAAGTTGGCTGCCTGCGCGATGGCTTGGCCAGTGTTTGGTACAGAACTGCAGGAGCCGCGATGCCCCCGGCGTCGCAGTAGGGATGGCTGCTGACGGCAGAATGCAGGAATGAGGCAGGAAAGTGAAACGTGTAAGGAATTATCGGGAGGAGACAAAAGCTTATTGGGCAATGGTATTGCCTGGGTTGCTCATCTACCTTGTCGTAATGGCTTTTCCGATCATCCTCTCTGCCGTCCTCTCGGTTTCGGATTATTCGGGCGGCAAGATGTTCAGAGGCGAGCCCTGGGGCTACAATGGATTCCAGGCCTACATAAGCCTCTTCAAAGACCCTTGGTTCTGGAACGCTTTGAAAAACAACATGTATATTGTGCTGGTCTCCGTTTTCGGACAGCTCCCCCTCGGATTCATATTTGCTTATTTCATCTATGCAAAACTGGTTAAGGCCCCAAATTTCTGGCAAGGCATTCTCTATGTTCCCAATATCATCTCGGTCATAGTGGTTGGCCTCCTCTGGCAGACTATTTTTTCTCCGCACGGTCCCATTGCGGAGGTGATGAATACTATCAACAGGAATCAGTTTCAGAGCCAGCTGAAAGCACTGTTCGCCTCATCGGGAGGCTATGCTCCAACCAAGGAGATTGCCGCCAAGATTCTTCAGATGGTCGGTCCGACAGGGGAGGCCATGTTCTCCGACCCTGTGCCTGAACTTGCAGAGCTGCTTGCATCGTATAACGGCCAACCTTTCCAGGCAGTGCTCGATGGGCTGACCAATCTTTTCGCGCCGCGATGGACGCCTACCTTTCTTAGCCAGAATAATGTCGCGATGTTGCCGATTCTCTTCGTCATCCTGTGGATGTATACCGGCATGTATATGGTGCTTTTCCTCGCCAATATGCAGAAGATTGATTCGCAGATAATCGAGGCGGCGAGGATCGACGGGGCGAGCGAGGGCCAGGTTATGCGGCACATCATACTCCCTTCGCTTTCAGGAACCATCGTGAATTCGGCGATCCTCGCCATTTCGGGATCCCTGTCCAGTTTCTCGCTCGTCTATTCGATGACAGGCGGCGGACCTTCGCGTGTGACCGAGATCCTTGCGATCTACATGTACAACAAGGCCTTCCTTGGAAGGCCGAATTTCCCGCTTGCGAATGCGATATCGCTCATCATGGTGCTGATCAGCTTCCTCCTGATAGTGCTGACGAAAGTTGCGGAGAAGCGCTTCGGCGGAAGGGAGGAATGATATGGAAAATCGCAAGCACCAGGCCAGCGTAAAGAAGACCACCTCATTTGCGGGCCGTTTCTTTGCCTATTTGATAATGGTCATTTTCGCCATAATGACCGTCTATCCAATTTTTTGGCTCATCATGAATTCCTTCAAGACAACCAGGGAATTCCAGCTCAATCAGATCGGTTTTCCCAAGGATTTTACGCTGTCGAATTATGTGGAAGCCTGGAAGATGGGCGATTTTGGCCTCCTCTTCCCGAATTCCCTCATCTATACGGGGGGCGCTACCATTGGCATCATCTTCTTCTCGCTGCTCGCTGGCTTCGCATTGGGCAAGCTCCATTCAAGGGCCACGAAGCCGATATACGGCAGCTTCATGATCGGAATCCTCCTCACCACCCAGACACTCATGATCCCCTTGTTCCTCGAAGTGAACATGTTGGGTATCTACAACACGCGCTTCGCTGTCCTTCTGGTCTATATCGGATCGGGCCTTCCTCTCGGCATCTACCTGGCCACGGAATACATCAGGTCTATTCCGACGGCGCTGATTGAATCGGCGCGCATCGATGGTGCAGGATTCTTCACGATCTTCAAGAGGATTATCGTGCCGATGAGCAAACCCGTCTCGACGACAATCGCCATCCTGAACATCTCGAACATCTGGAATGAGTTCGCTATAATCAATATTCTTGTTTCCAAGACTGAGCTGAAGTCGCTTCCGCTCGGCATCTACAAGTTTTCCGGTTCACTTTCAACCGATTACGGCAAGCAGTTTGCGGCCCTTACCATCGGCATGGTGCCGATGCTGGTTTTCTATATAATTTTCCGGAAGCAGATCACGAAAGGCGTTGCAGCCGGGGCAATCAAAGGTTGAGTCGCAGGTGAAGGACGAGGAGGCTGTTGTGCGCGATGATGGTTTTCCGGATGATTTTGTCTGGGGCTGCTCGGCATCGAGCTATCAAGTGGAAGGCGCAATCCGGGAGGATGAGCGGGGGCTTTCGATCTGGGATGAATTCTCGCATGCGAAAGGCATGATACGCGATGGATCCAATGGCGATATCGCCTGTGACTCCTATCACCGGTATCCGGAAGATATAGCGCTGCTTTCGCGGCTCAAGGCGAACGCATACCGCTTCTCCATTGCTTGGCCGAGGATCCAGGCTGGAGGGAGAGGTACTCCGAACCAGAAAGGGCTCGACCATTATTCACGGTTTGTGGATGCGCTTCTCGAGAAGAATATTGAACCCTGGCCGACTCTGTATCATTGGGACCTGCCGCTCGAACTCCAGAAGAAAGGCGGATGGGCAGAGCGAGATACAGCATATCGTTTCGCCGAATATGCGGAAATCATGTTCAGGTGCCTTGGATCGAGGGTGAAGCATTGGACCAGTGTCAATGAGCCCTGGTGCAGCGCCTTCCTGGGGTACAGGGAAGGCGAACATGCGCCAGGCCTGCGCGATCCGAATCTGGCCTACAAATCCGTACATCATCTTCTTCTTGCGCATGGGTTGGCGGATCAGGCCTTCAGACAGGGCGGGATGCAGGGTGATTTCGGCATCGTGGTCAACCCTGCGACCCCGAGGCCGGCCAATGATTCAGAGGAATGCCGGCAGGCTGCGCACCGGGCCTCGCTGGAACGGACAGCCTTGTGGTTCGATCCGGTCTTCGGGCGTGGATATCCCAATGAATATGTCAGGGCCTGTGGCGCGCAACTTCCCATAGAAGCCGGCGATATGGACTTGATTTCACTTCCGGTTGATTTTGTCGGGCTGAATTATTATCTGGAAGATACAGTCGTCCCCGCTCTCAAGGGGCCGGATAACCCTCTGGGTTACAGGATTGTATCATCAGGAGCGCCAAAAACCGAGATGGGTTGGGAAATCGTTCCACAGGGGCTGCAGAGGCTGATTTGCACAATAGCCGAAGAATGGAAGCCCAAAGCCCTCTATGTCACGGAAAATGGAGCCGCTTTCCACGATTTCAGGTCCGTCCAGGGTGGAACGGAATTCATACACGACGCGGGGCGCATCGCTTACCTGCGCGATCACCTGCATGCCTGCAGGGATGCGATCGCTCTTGGCGCGCCGCTGAAAGGCTATTTCGTCTGGAGTCTTCTGGACAATTTTGAGTGGGCCTGGGGGCTTGCCATGAAGTTTGGCCTCGTTGCGGTCGATGAGAAGACACAGGAGCGGATCCCCAAGGATAGTTTCGCCTTTTACCGGGATGCAATCGCAGGTTCGGCGCTCTAGTGTTTTTGCCAAGGAGCGATACATGAAAGATTGCAGCCTTGTTCCCGTTCCCCAGTCCTGGGAGTGTCGGGAAGGGAGTTGCCTGGTTTTGCCCTCATCGCCTGTGATCGCGCCGCCTGAATGGCAGTCGGAGGCAGGACTGCTGACGGGCTGGATCGGCGCGGCGCTGGGGCGGGGGGCTAATCCGTGCGGCGGCCCACCGGAAGCAACCGGCGCTTCGGCATCTTCCGGCCCTTCCGGCTGCGCCTCCGTGCCCGCCATTAAAATCCTGCGCGATGATTCCATCGCCCCCGACGAAGCGTATCGGCTCCTGATCGAGCCCTGGGGCATCAGCCTGGCGGCGCGCTCTGGTGCTGGCGTCCTACGGGGCGCCGCCAGCATCCGCGAGCTTCTGCTTTCCGATGGGCCGCGCCTCCAATGCTCGGAAATCAGGGATGCGCCGCGGTTTGCCTGGCGCGGCTTCATGCTCGACACGGCGAGGAATTTCTTCAGCGTCGGCTTCATCGAAAAAATGATTGATGCAGCGGCGATGCACAAGCTCAATGTGTTCCATTGGCATCTCACCGATGATCAGGCTTGGAGGCTTGCGCTGGAATCGGCGCCGGAAGTCGCCGCGCTCGGCGGACGTCGGCGCGATAGGCGCTACCAGTGGCCAGTTTACGCCGAAGGCTTCTATACGCACGATGATGTGGCGCGCATCGTCAGGTTCGCCGCGGACCGGCATATGACCGTTGTTCCGGAAATCGAGTCGCCAGGCCATGCCACGGCCTTGCTCGCATCGCATCCCGAGTTTTCCTGTCGCGGCGGGCAGGATGCCAGCCTTCGTTTTGAACCGGAAAATCGTTATGGCATTTTTGAGGACATTCTCTGTGCAGGCAGCGACGATGTCCTTGCCTTTATGGAATGTCTCCTGGACGAGGTCTGCTCGCTTTTCCCCGGCCCTGTCATTCACATGGGAGGGGATGAGGCGCCCAAAGAAAGATGGATGGCCTGTCCGCGCTGCACTGAAAGGATGAAGTCGGAAAAACTGCTTCATGCAGATGGGAAGCCCGCGCTCGAACAGCTCCAGGCTTGGTTCATGAATCGCATGGCCAAGGCCTTGGAAAATCGCGGCAGGCGGATGGCAGGCTGGGACGAGGTTCTCGAAGGAAATACGGTGCGCTCGGTATTGGTCATGGCCTGGCGCGGTCATGCTGCCGGCGAAATGGCCGCCCGCCGCGGCTACGATGTAGTCATGTGTCCTCAGACGAAGGCCTGCTATCTCGATCATAAGCAGCGCGACATCCCCGAGGAGCCGGGGCAACTGGGCGTCTGTACGCTGGAAGATTCCTATCGCTTCGAGCCGATGCCCGAAGGACTTTCAGCCGAGGAAGCGAGCCATATCCTGGGCGGCCAGGGCAATCTCTGGACCGAGTTGGTGTACTTCGGCCGGCAAGCCGAATACATGCTTTATCCGCGTCTCTGTGCGCTTTCGGAAGTCTTCTGGAGTCCGCGCGAAAGCCGCGATTACAGGGATTTCCTTCGCCGCATGGCGGCCCACGGCCCCAGGCTGGATGCGTTGGACCTTGCCTGGCGTCGCACAATGCAGGAATGAGCCGCGCAATTCCGGACCGAACAGCGCCGTGCAGGGCTGCATGCTGTCACAAGGCGTCTTTCCATGATAAACTGTGCACAGTAGGTATAATGTGATTAGTTCAACCGACAATCTTCCAAAACCCGAGCGGGCTCTCCTCGTTGGCATTGAAGGCGATAAAATCGATGCGAAAGAGACAAAAAGCCTCCTTTATGAGCTTGGGGGTCTCGCCAAGACCCTTGGTCTGGAAGTCGCCGACCAGATCACCGTCAAACTCCGCGAAAAGACCGCCAACCTCTTGGTAGGTTCGGGCAAGGCGGACGAAATCACCGCGATCGCCAAATCCCTCGATGTCGATTCGGTCATTTTCGATTTCCCCCTGTCGCCAGTCCAGCAACGCAACTTGGAAACCTTGTCCGGCAAGAAGGTTTACGATCGTTCCGAGCTTATTCTGAAAATATTCTCCCAAAGGGCGATGACGAAGGAAGCAAGTCTCCAGATTGAACTTGCCAGTCTCAAGTATTCGCTTCCGCGCCTTGCCCATTCCTACGATGACCTTTCAAGGCAGAGAGGCGGCCGCTATGGTACGAAAGGCTCTGGTGAGCAGAAGATCGAACTGGATCGGCGCTCTATCGAGAAACGGATTCATGATATCGAGGACGAGCTCGAGAAGGTGAAGAAATCCCGCAGCGTCCAGCGCAAGAGGCGGGAAAGAATTGAGCTTCCCCGCGCCGCTCTCGTGGGTTATACCAATGTTGGAAAATCCAGTCTCCTCAATGCAATCACGCAGGCTAACGCGCTTGCTGAAGACAAGCTTTTCGCGACGCTCGATCCCATGACGAGGCGGCTGTCGCTGTCCTCCGGGGCAAACCTCCTCGTGACCGACACGGTTGGTTTCGTGCGCAACCTTCCGCACGGCCTGATCGAGGCATTCAACGCGACGCTCGAGGAAGCGGCCAACGCCGATATCCTCATCCACGTGGCTGATGCATCGGACCAGGAGACTGTCATCCACATGGCCACGACCGAAAAGGTTCTTTCGGAAATTGGCGCCGGTCTCGTCCCGCGCATTCAGGTGCTCAACAAGATCGATATTGCCGATCCATGCGTCGTGGAAGCCTGGCAAAGAGTCTATCCTGACGGCATTCTCGTATCGGCAGTCACTGGCGCCGGCATCAGGGAACTGAGCGTAAAAATCGAGCAGAGTCTGACA
>JAJFUL010000043.1 GCA_021372425.1 Spirochaetaceae bacterium | reverse complement strand
CACCGCACAAAGTGCAATCACCGCTCCGTCCAGGACCCTGATGACGCGGTCCACTTCCATGCCGACGTCCACATGTCCGGGAGTATCGATAAGAGTGATGGCGCAATCATTCCAGCGAAAGCGGACTGCGGCGGATTTGACAGTGATTCCGTGATACTTTTCCACGGAAAGGTAATCGGTGACTGTCGTCCCCTCATCGACGCTGCCGGCGTTCCCGGTGATACCAGCCAGGGCGAGTATTCGTTCTGTAATGGAGGTTTTCCCCGCATCGACATGAGCGAGAATGCCTATATTTTTGAGTTGTCGCGGGAAAACTGCCCCGCCGGAGAACCCCTTCGCCTTCGCATCGCTGGTCATGAAAGAGATTATAACGTCGTTTCAGGCAATAAAAAAGCCGCCATGAATGGCGGCTTCATACGTCAAAGTGGCCAGCGGCCTTCGCTACGCTCGGGCTGAGAGCGTTTCAAGGTCGCTTTTGCACATTACCATCGGTAATGCGCAAAAGCCTTGTTCGCTTCAGCCATCTTGTGCATGTCCTCTTTCTTCTTGATCGCGGTGCCAGTGTTGTTGTAAGCATCCATCAGCTCGTCGGCAAGCTTGTCGGCCATAGCCTTCCCGCTGCGGGAACGACTCGCCCCGATGATCCATCGCATGGCAAGCGCTTCCCTGCGCGATTCACGGATCTCGACAGGAACCTGGTAGGTTGCACCGCCGACGCGCCGTGATTTGACTTCAACAACAGGCTTCGCGTTTTCGATCGCCTTGTTGAAAACGTCGATGGCTGGAACACCAGCTTTCTGCTGCATCAGGTCAAGGGCCTCATACATGATGCGCGTGCAGGTGGATTTTTTCCCCTGCATCATCATTCTGCAGACAAATTTGGTAACTGCCACCGAATTGTACTTACTGTCGGGCGCATGGCCCCTGTCAATTGATTTCTTTTTTCTGCCCATGGTTTCACTTCCCTTTTATCAAGCCTTGGGCTTTTTGGCGCCGTACTTCGAGCGGCCCTGCTTGCGATCTTCAACGCCGAGCGTATCTTTCGCGCCACGGATGATGTGGTAGCGAACGCCTGGCAGGTCCTTTACACGGCCGCCTCTCACGAGGACGACAGAGTGTTCCTGAAGATTGTGCCCAACACCGGGGATGTATGCCGTCACTTCTATACCATTCGTAAGGCGCACACGGGCAACCTTTCTCAAGGCAGAGTTAGGCTTCTTTGGCGTAACTGTCATGACACGCGTGCAGACACCGCGGCGCTGCGGACATTCCATCAGTGCTGGTGCCTTGGTCCGCCATACATTTGGCTTTCTCCCAAGACGGATAAGCTGGTTAATCGTCGGCATATATGCTCTAGACTCCCTTATAAGGCTCCGAATGTCAGCATCACTCTCGGCCTGTTTCAATAGACTGATGTATCGTGGACCTGGAAGTGCGGTGACTCCCCCAAGGCGCTACAGGATACTTCCCCAAATTGAACATTGTCAATACCACCGCGCAGACGCCAGGCGCCGGCACGGTGGCACCCAAATCACTCCCCGTCACCTTCGCCGGTTACAGCCTCGAAGCCGGCATCGTTGTCGAACACAGTCTCCTCTTCGAATCCGCCGTTATTGTCAGCGCGATCCTCAAGCGCTGGTATCGGCGCCATTTCCTTTTCCTGTTTCCGCTTCTCCAGAATCTCATCGACGAAGGAATCGACGTCTTCATGCTCTTCGTCGGAAATCTTGATGTTCTTGTAAAGCCTCATGCCGGTGCCCGCGGGGATCAGGTGGCCGATGATGACGTTCTCCTTGAGGCCACGCAGGTTATCCACCGAGCCGGCGATGGCCGCGTCGGTGAGTACCTTCGTGGTTTCCTGGAAGGAGGCGGCAGAGAAGAACGAATCGATCTTGAGCGATGCACGCGTGATGCCAAGAAGCATCGGCCGAGCGACGGCTGGCTGCCCGCCTTCCTTCATGACCCGGTCATTCTCTTCGTGGAACTTGTATTTGTCGACCTGTTGCCCATAGATGAAACGAGTATCACCGGGGCTCACGATTTCGACTTTTTTCATCATTTGGCGGATGATGACGCCGATATGCTTGTCGTTGATGGTGACGCCCTGCAACCTGTACACCTGCTGGACTTCGTCCATGAGGAAGCCTTGGCAGGCCTGCTCGCCCAGGATGTTGAGGATGTCGTGCGGATTCTTGTTTCCGTCGCAGAGCAGCTCGCCAGCCTCGACCTGGTCGTTGTCCCTGACAAGGAGCCGCCTGCCCATCGGGACCAGGTGCTTATATTCCTTGCCGAAGCGATCGGTCACGATGACGACCCGCTTATTCTTGATGTTGCCCTTGATGGAAACCTTGCCGGAGACCATTGCCAGAACAGCCGGGTTCTTGGGTTTGCGCGCCTCGAACAGTTCGCTGACCCGTGGCAGACCGCCGGTTATATCCATTGCCTTGGCGCTTTCCTTCAGGATCTTCGCCAGCGTCTTCCCAGCCTTGACCTGCTCGCCATCCTCGACATTGAGGTAGGCGCCGCCCGGGAGGAGATAGGCGAAGATTTCGTTGCCGGCCTCGTCGGTTATGATGATACGCGGCTGTTTCGATTCTCTCTCGGAGGCGAATTCCGTGATCCTCTTGTCGATGTTGCCGGTTTCCTCGTTGATCTCTTCCTTCAGTGTCGAGCCGGGGATGATATCCTCGAATCGCGCATAGCCGTCATACTCGGAAATGATCGGGTCCGCGAAGGGATCGAAGGTGGCCAGCGTCTCATTGGCAGGTACGATCTGACCTTCGACGACCGAGAGCTCGGAACCATTTCTGATTTCCAGCTTCTGTTCCTGCGCAACAAGAAGGAGTTTGCTGCCAAGCCGCTTCGCATAGGAAATGTCTTTGGCCACGATTTCAGACTTGTCCGCTTTCCTGATGATCGCGGAGCCTTTCAGGATCCTCTGTCCATCCTCAATGAGAAGCTTGTCGCCCTTTGCCAACTCGAAGACAGCAAAAACCTTCGAGACATACAGATAGCCTTTTCTTGTGAAGAGCAGGCGCCCTTCCTTGGTGTTGACATGGGTGCCTACGGTTTTTGTGACCAGGACCGGGTACTTCAGGTAAATCCTGTTCTCTTCCGATGCCTTGGTTGCGGCACCACCGATATGGAAGGTTCTCATCGTCAGCTGCGTACCTGGCTGACCGATGGACTGTGCGGCAATAATGCCGACCGCCTCGCCGATGTCGACCGTGCGGCCGGTCGCGAGGTTGCGTCCGTAGCACTTCCGGCAGACGCCATAACGCGCCTCGCAGGTAAGAACCGTCCTGACCGTCACTTCCTCAATGCCCACATCTTCGATCTCCTTGGCGACATCCTCGGTGATTTCTTCGTTGGCATTGATGATAATCTCGCCTGTAATGGGGTGCCTGATCGGATCGAGGGTGAATCGCCCAATGATCCTCTCGTGCAGAGGCTCGATGATTTCCTCTCCGTCCTTGATGGCGGTGTTGATCGCGCCATTGATCGTGCCACAGTCATCCACGTTGACGACGACATCCTGCGAGATATCAACCAGCCTTCGGGTCAGGTAGCCAGCGTCTGCCGTCTTGAGGGCTGTATCCGCCAAGCCCTTCCGGGCGCCGTTCGTAGAGATGAAGAATTCGATGACTGAAAGGCCTTCCTTAAAGTTCGACCTGATCGGGAGTTCGATGATGTCGCCCGACGGCTTGGCCATCAGGCCTCGCATACCCGCGAGCTGGCGAATCTGGTTGCGGCTTCCGCGCGCGCCGGAATAGGCCATCATGTAGATGTTGTTGAATCCGTCGCGGTCCTTCTCCAGGGTCTTCATCATGACATTGGTGAGTTCCTCATTCGTCTTTGACCAGACTTCGACGACGCGGTTGTAGCGCTCGTCCTGCGTGATGTGACCGGCAAGGTACTGGTTTTGGATCGAATCGACCTGTTTGTTCGCATCCTCGATCATCTTCGTCTTTTCGGTCGGGATGATGATGTCGTCCATGCCGATCGTGGCGCCGAAGAAGGTGGCGTACTTGAAACCCATTTCCTTGATCGCATCCAGCATTTTGACAGTGATGAAGGGGCCCTGAAACTTGTAAACATACTCGATCAGTTTCCGTATGTCTTTATCAGTCAATGCATAATTTACATATGGGACTTCCACGGGGAGCGCCTCATTGAGGAGGATTCGCCCCGCCGTTGTGCGGATGAGCCTGTTTTCGGGAACCTGGATGGGCTTGTTCACGTTTTCCCATACGAGTGGCTTTGACGCAGGCGCCGGAACCAGAACCTCGGCCTGATAATCGCAGGCGTTCGATTCGCAGGCCATCAGGAGCTCGGAAGAGGATGAATAGCGCTTCCCCTCGCCCACGACGCCATGTTTCGGCCTGGACAGGTAGTTGATGCCGAGAACCATGTCCTGCGACGGATACACGATGGTTTTGCCGTTTGCCGGGTCCAGGAGGTTCCTGGATGAAAGCATCAGGGACCAGCACTCTGCCTGGGCTGCGTTGGTGAGCGGGACATGTACTGCCATCTGGTCGCCGTCGAAGTCGGCGTTGAACGCCTTGCAGACGAGCGGGTGCAGCTTGATGGCCTTGCCTTCGACCAGCACTGGTTCGAAGGCCTGGATGCCCAGCCTGTGCAGGGTCGGTGCGCGGTTCAGCATGACGGGATGTTCCTTGACGACCTCGTCGAGCACGGCGAAGACTTCCGGCGTCTCAGATTCAACCAGCATCTTGGCTTTCTTGATGTTGTAGACGACGTCCTTCTCGACCAGCTTCTTCATGATGAAGGGTTTGAACAGCTCGAGAGCCATTTTGGTTGGGAGTCCGCACTGCCACATCTTGAGTTCGGGGCCGACGACAATGACCGAGCGGCCGGAATAGTCGACGCGCTTGCCGAGCAGGTTCTGACGGAACCGGCCCTGCTTGCCCTTGAGCATGTCGGACAGGGACTTG
>JAJFUL010000172.1 GCA_021372425.1 Spirochaetaceae bacterium | reverse complement strand
GCTTTTGTAAGTAATTGCCTGGTGATTATCGTGGAGGGGCCACACCCGTTCCCATTCCGAACACGGAAGTTAAGCCCTCCAACGCCGATGGTACTGCCTTTACCGGTGGAAGAGTAGGTCGTCGCCAGGCTTTTTTTGTCCCCTTAAACCCCAACTTCTTCTTCGTGAAAACTCCTGGGGACCGCTTCCGCCTGCTTCCGCCATGCCTTGAAGTACAAAGCACCAAAATGATATAATATAACGATTGGGGCTTCACCTGTGCGAATCAAAATAGGCCGTGACAAGTTATTCCTGCTTGGCTTCTTCATCCTTGTTATCCTGGCGGGTTCATTCCTTCTTGTCATTCCAGGCATGTACAACGCTGGCAAACTCAGCTATATAGACGCCTTGTTCACAGCAACAAGCGCCGTCTGCGTCACGGGCCTCGTCGTTGTAGACACGGCCAATTACAGCCGCCTTGGCCAGACAATCATCATGCTGTTGATCCAGACTGGCGGATTGGGCATCATTACATTTGCAACACTCTACATAGCCATTCCGCGCAAGAAAATATCATTGATAAGCAAAGGGGCCATAACCGATTATTCATTGTCGGAAGTCGAGTATCAGCCGAAGGCGATAATCAAGGCGATCCTCAAATATACTATCTTCTTTGAGCTGCTTGGCGCCCTGTTTTTTAATATCAGTTTCCGCGCCCAGGGCCTCCCGTTCTTCGTCGCGGTATTCCATTCGATTTCGGCTTTCTGCAACGCCGGGTTCTCGACCTTCTCCACGAATCTCGAGGGGTATGTCACGGACCCAATCGTCAATTTCACGACCATGTTCCTCATTGTGATAGGTGGCATCGGCTTCATCGTGATCAAGGACATCAGAAAGGTCATGCGGCATCAGAAACAACACCTTTCGTATCATTCCAAAGTCGTGCTCAAGACGACCGCAGGGCTCATCTTGAGTGGCGCCGTAGCATTCTTCCTGCTCGAATACCATACCTCCATGGCCGATCTGACTTTCCCGCAGAAGATAATGGCCAGTCTTTTCCAGTCGGTTACACCGCGAACCGCCGGATTCGATACGATTGCACAAAACCGGATGACCCAGGGCTCACAGCTCGTGACGACCCTGCTCATGTTCATTGGTGCATCGCCTGCATCTACGGGAGGCGGCGTCAAGACCACGACATTCTTCATCCTCCTGGCCACCGCGTTCAGATACAAGGACTCAGGCGATTCGATTGTATCCAACGGAAGAACTATTGCTCCCCATACGATCTACAAGGCAGTCGGCATCGTAGTCAAAGGCATAATCATTGTTTTTATTGGAGCTGTGGCCATAGTCCTGCATGAGGGAAATTGGGGCAACCAGATTTCACTCATGGATGCAGTGTTCGAGACGACATCCGCGTTTGGAACCGTCGGCCTTTCCGAAGGCATAACCTCCACACTTCATACGCTTTCCAAACTGATTCTCATATTTACCATGTACATCGGCAGGGTCGGGCTGTTCGCATTCGCGCTGCCAAAGAACACGCGGGATGTCGAAGGCTATGCCGCCTTGCCCGGCGCTGATATCATGATTTGATCGCCCGGAGGAGAATACTATGCGTCAATATGCATTCATAGGCCTTGGCCCTCTCGCAATGAGCATGCTGGAGAGGATTTCGCAGGTAACGGACGAGATCGTCGTCATCGACAAGGATCCTGCCCTCATCGACCGCGTGAAAGAGCTGGTGAAAACCGCTTACGTCGCCGATGTCCTCGATGAAGAGGCCTTAAAGAAAATATTGCCCGAGTCGATCGACGTGGCCGTCGTGGATTTTTCTACGGATGTTGAAGCCGCCCTCCTGGTGACGCACAGGCTAAAAAAGCTGGGCGTGCACGAGATCATCGTCAAGGCCGAGAGCGATGAAGTGAGCGAGATACTGAAAGTCGTCGGCGCAACGCGCGTCATCAATGCAGACCGCGAGGCTGCTGCGCGCATCGTTCCACTCGTACTCTCCACAACCCTCTATAACTTTGTTCCGATCGGGGGCGACCTGGTCATGGCCGAAGTTCTGGTACCCGAGTCGCTCGCGGGCAAGACACTCGTGGAAGCTGATCTGCGCAGGAAATTCGGCGTCAACGTCGTGGCAATCCGATCCGAAAATTCCACTACCTATCGCAATTTTGACCGCGATTACAGGCTTGTTGGCAACGACCTGCTTCTCGTGGCGGGAAGCGAGGGAGACGTTTTCTCCTTCTCCGGCATACCGCTAAAGCCGACGAACAAGCAGAAGACCTCATCCATTACGACGCTGCTAAAGAACACGCTCAAGGTCGGTGGAAACGCCAACGATTGACCCTGGATGTTCAATAGTTGACCCGGGAACGAGATAAAAGATAAAATCCAGGAGTATGCGGCAGAATCAATCTGCCGGTGCAAATATCAGCCGGCTCGAAAAGCCAAGGCTGATAATCCTTTGCGCAGGGATAAACTCTGGCGCATAGTTCTGGAGGTCCTTACAATGGACATCTTCCAAAAATGCTTCGACTATGATCTCGACAAGAAGGCAAAGGAAAAGGGTATCTATCCTTATTTCATGCCGATGGATGGGAGCGAAGGCACAGAAATCATCTATGAAGGTCGAAGGATCATCATGATCGGCTCGAACAACTATCTCGGGTTGACGACACATCCAAAAGTAAGGGCGGCTGCAATCAAGGGTATCGAGCAGTTCGGCACTTCCTGCACAGGGAGCCGCTTCATGAATGGCAGCCTCAAGTTGCACCAGCAGCTGGAGGAACGCCTGGCTGCCTTTGTCGGTAAGGACGCTGCGCTCGTGTTCTCTACCGGCATGCAGACCAACCTTGGTGCAATCTCTTCACTGATCGGGCGGAATGACATCGTAGTGACCGACAAGGACGACCACGCGTCCATCGTTGATGGTTGCCGGCTCGGAATGGGCGAGATTAAGCGCTTTATACATGGCGACCTGGACCAACTGGACAGGATCCTCGCCAAGGTACCCAAGGACAAGGGTACGATGGTCGTCGTGGATGGTGTGTTCTCCATGGGTGGCGATATCGTGGATCTTCCCAAGCTCGTTTCAGTCTGCAAGAAGCATGGAACGCGCCTCTATGTGGATGATGCACATTCCCTTGGCATGCTGGGCGGTGGACGCGGTACGGCGGCGCATTTCAACATGACCAAAGATGTGGACATCATCATGGGAACCTTCTCCAAAAGCTTTGCCTCTCTGGGAGGCTTTGTAGCCGGTGACAAGGACGTCGTCAATTACATCAAACACAATGCGAGGTCCTTTATCTTCTCGGCCGCTCTGCCGGCATCGAACGCCATGGCTGCCTTCGCCGCGCTCGAAGTTATGGAAACCGAGCCTTGGCATGTCCAACAACTCTGGGAAAATGGCCAATTTATGCTGAAAGGCTTCAAGGAGCTTGGCTTCAACACTGGTGCCACCCAAACTCCGATTATCCCCATCATCATCGGCGACGATGATCTCTGCTTCCGTTTCTGGAAGGAATTGTTCGATAGTGGCGTTTACTGCAATGCCACTGTCTCCCCCGGTGTTCCGGTAGGCATGGCCCTTCTGAGGACTTCATGCATGGCAACCCATACGCGCGACCAGCTTGAAAAGGTTTTGGACATTTTTGAAAAATCGGGAAAGAAGCTGGGAATCATCTGATTCAAAATACGACCTGATTTCTGAAAGTACGTTGATGAAGGCTGTCCGCATGATGCGGGCAGCCTTTTTTGCCTGCACTATTCGGCTACAGAGGGCGCAATATGGCCATGCTCGACAAAGCTGTAGAAAATCTGACTGCTGAACACGAGATGATCCAGGACCGGAATGCCCAGCATGTCGCCGACTTCGCGCAGGCGTTTTGTGATATCGATGTCTTCCCTTGATGGTTCAACATTCCCTGAAGGATGATTGTGGGCAACTATGATTGCGCATGCCCGATCCATGATCGGGTCGGCAAAGATCTCCCTGGGATGGATTACGGTTTTATTCACAAGCCCTGTCGTAATTTGCCTGATTGCGTTCACC
>JAJFUL010000016.1 GCA_021372425.1 Spirochaetaceae bacterium | reverse complement strand
GACATATGCCTTGCCCATTTTTGCAACGATGGCGGGGTTAGAGCCGTACGTTCTCGTATTGGTGATCGGATTCCGAAAGTTTAAGTCTACATCGATAACGGGGGCAAAGGCCCAGTTGGCACCCACAGCGCTTGCTTCCCTGGCGCATATCATTGCCTGGTTCTCAGCATATCGCACATCGCGGGTCGCCGCGACTTCCATGTTGCTCGCGAATTCCGTCCCTTCCTTGATTATACCCGATCCGCCCCGTTCGAGATTGGCTGCAACCAGAAGTGGTATTTCGCTCTTTTCCTGCAGGTAGGTCACTGCTTCCCACGCGGTATTTCTCTCCAGTGGCCTGAGCATGAGGCCGCCGGGAGCTATCTTGAGGATATTATCCGCCTTTTCTTTCCAGTTCTCCTCGCTTCGGAGAATCAGACAGAACAATTGGCCGATTTTTTCTTCCAGTGTCATGGATTCCAAAGTCTTTCGGACCCAAGCCTGACCTTCCGCATCGAGAAAAAATGGCCGGGATGACAAATCGATTTTCATTTTCAAAACCTGGCTTTCATCCCTCGATCAAGGAACGACGATCCCTTTGAGGAATCCCGCGGGCTTGTGTTCAAGAGTCTCGAACGCGGTCTGTATTTCCGAAAGCTTGAATTCATGGGATACAAGTTCTTTCACCTTGAAGGTTCCGTTGTTGACGAGCTCAACAGCCCGGCGGAAATCGTCATCCTGGTTCAGCGAATAACCAGGATGCGCGACGATGATGGCGAGGGCGCGGTCCACCGCCTGACGGAAATCGAATTCCCTGGCGGCTTCCGAATGCGAGCTCATGAGTACGAGGCGCCCGCGACCCGACGGCTTTACATAGCGCTGCGCGACATTGAGCAGCGCGGGAACGCCCGTCCCTTCGATGACAAAATCCGCGAGCTGCCCTTTCGTTATTTTTTTCAGGCGTTCCTCGACATTTTCCCGCTTTGAGTTGATGATATTCGTGGCACCATATTTTTTTGCCATTTCGAGCTTTGCGTCATCGACATCGATGGCGACCAACGTATTGAGTAGCCTGCCTGCAAGCGCCTGAATGCACCAAAGACCCATCGGCCCGCATCCCAGAACCACGCCGTGATCGCCCGCTTCTGGAGCGGCAGCGCGCAGTACGGTGATGATGCATTTCTGCGGTTCGCCCAGCGCATATTTCGCGTCTACGGAATCATCGAGCTTTATGCAGGCTTTGCCGGAAAGAACCTTGTATTCGCTGAACCCACCAAAGCCCTTGGCATAGCAGGATACCTTGTCGCCGGCTTTTATCGTTTTGACTCCGGCGCCAACCTCTACCACGGTGCCAGCATATTCATGGCCAAGAGGATGCGGATAACCCAAGTAATTCAGGTTGCCTTTCCAGAAGTTCAACTCCCAGTTGCAAAGACCACATGAGGCTATTTTCACAAGGACGTCGTCGTCCCCTGGACTTTCCTCGATTTCGCGAAGCTCGAATCTTCGCGGTTCCATAAGGAACGCTCTCGTGAATTTCAAGATTTCCTCCTCCAGGCTGTCCAATCAGCGCAGCCTCGCTGTACAGCGGTACCGACGCGCAAAACTGTCGATGTTCATTCCGCTGATGCCGTTTTCTTCTTAGTCGTATAAATAGTTCGGCATGACCCGGGGCAATGGCTGCGGCCTTTCGCAGCTGCTCGTCATGGGTACGACTTCGGAACGCGAAGAGGCATCCAATATTCCTGACATGATCTCCAGGACATGAAAGGCCATTTCACCGTTAGCGCGATGTTTTTCTCCCATCTCGATGCAATGGGCCATATCAGACAAGCCGATCCCACGGCAATTTTCCGTAAACCCATGGGTAAGCGGTACGGCGACCACCTCGCCATTCGACCGGCGGATTTGGACCGGTCCCTCGAATTTATTGGGGTCCGGAATCGTCATCGTTCCTTCCGTCCCGAAGATCTGAAGATAGGGTAATTTCGATTCCCAATAAGGGAACTGCATATCGAAACTCGTCGTCAGATTCGCAATGACACCGCTGGAAAACTCGATGGTCCCGTTGATGTAGGTGGGAACCTCAACATCGAAGGTCTCGCCGTATTTGTCGGGCCGAGTCAACATTGTCTTCTCGTAGGTTTTCCGCGCGAATCCGCCGACTTTCTTCGCGGGCCCGAGAAGCGAAACAAGCGCAGTCAAGTAATAGGGGCCCATGTCGAAAAGTGGACCCGCACCAGGCTGATACAGAAAAGCGGGATTGGGATGAAATGCCTCGGGCCCGCGGCTCAGGTAAAATCCGGTCGCGCCGATTGGCTCCCCAATCCAGCCATCATCAAGGAGTTTGCGCGCCGTCTGAATACCGCCGCCCAGGAATGTATCGGGAGCGCAGCCCACGCGCAATCCGCGTTTTTGGGCCTGCTGCAGTAATTCATGCGCCGGAGCGACATCGATGGCCAGAGGTTTTTCGCTATAGACATGCTTGCCAGCCTCGAGTGCGCGCAAACCGATTTCCACATGAGCCCTTGGTACGGTCAGGTTCAGAATTATGCTTATATCGGATCGGGCAAGAAGTTCATCGACCGAGTATTCCAGTATGCCGAACTGGACTGCGCGCTCGTGCGCCTTCGCCTGGGCCGCATCCGCACAGCCGCCCACTTCGATATTCCTGAATCTCTCGGTCAGGTTCTTAAGATATATTTCGCTGATCATCCCGCAGCCAATTATGCCGATTTTTGTTTTGCCCATGCCGATATCTCCTTCGGAACAACTTAGCGTTCTTTTTTATTCCGCGATCACGCGGCCCTTCTCTTGTTGAGGAAGGAATCCGTCAGCGAATCGAGCACGATGGCGATGATGATGATGACGCCTTTGGACAGCCACTGCCAGAACGGACTTACGTTGAGCAGATTCAATGT
>JAJFUL010000007.1 GCA_021372425.1 Spirochaetaceae bacterium | reverse complement strand
TGTCGAGCTGAATGCCCGGCAGGTTCTCGAAGCTGCCGGCCTGAGCTATGCCGATATCAAGGTCCAGTACCTGTCGTTCTCTGAGTCGGCTTCCAACCTCAAGGATGGCAATATCGATGCGGCGTTTAACACCGCAGGCGCACCGACCGCGGCTATCCAGGATCTTGGTGCATCGAAGAAGATCACGATTGTACCTATCGATGGTGAAATCGCCAAGAAACTCATGTCCAAATACGCGTTTTATACAGTGACAAAGCTGCCGTCCAACACCTACATGGGGATGGCCCATGACGTCACCACGGTGTCGGTCAAATCCATGCTCGCCGTGAGTGCCAAGCTTGATGCGGATCTCGTCTACAAGCTGCTCGAGACCATGTTCGCCAATGGCGAACGTCTCGCGGCCTCGCACAAGAAAGGCGCCGACATAAAGATTGCGACAGCCACTGAGGGCATGTCGATTCCGCTGCATCCTGGTGCCGAGAAGTTCTACAAGGAGCACAAGAAGTAATCGCGTTCAGCGCCTGGCTGCTCCTGCCCTGCCGCAGGGGCAGGTTCGTGGATACATGTCATCGAGGAAGCTTTCGATGAAATCAGCTGCGCCCTTGATGTTGCTTTTCTTAATTCTGACCTTGGGCGCTCTGCCTTTGGCCGCGCAGGTTGACGAAGCTGCCCAGTATGAACTGACGATATGCGACAGAACAGGCAAGTTCCTTGCCTGCATACCGTTGGAAAATGGCCGTTTTGACCTTGTGTTCATACACTCCTACCATCTTACCCCTGTTGTCGAGCGATATATTGTGGAAGATGATCAGGATGGCAAACCGATCCTGCATCTTTTCGAGCTTGAGTATGAGAGCTGTGGCGTCGGGATGCCCTCCGACGCCGAGAATGGATACAGGCTCGTGGATGGCAAATTCGAGCTGTCGATGGACAGAAAATTTGCCAGCATCCCGCTGATGATATCCATCGTGGAAGGGCATGGGGTGCGTATAGGCGGGAAATTTATTCCTTTTACCATGTGGTTGCCCCCGGAATCCATGTTGATCCTTGCCGCCAGAAAGGCAATTGTTGATCCGTCAGGGAGGTAATGCGTAATGAGCGATACAAGGTCTGTTGCTGCTGATCAGGACGAGACTCCCATTGATGCGCAGGAAGTCATGCGGCAGTACGACAAAGAGTCGGACTATCGCATTCTGGGAGGCTTCACAGGCAAACTGGTAGCTGCAATAGCTATTGCATTCTCCGTATTCCAGATATATACCGCGCTTTTCGGCGTTCTGGATGCGATGATGCAGCGTTCTATCCATTTGTCCTTTGCGTTCTGCCTCATTTATCTGCTTTATCCGACCAGCAGGAAATGGCCGAAAAACAAGGTTCATCCCCTGGATGCCTTCCTGTCGGTACTGGGAGCGGCCGCGCCACTCTACATAACCGTGTTATGGACCTCTTCGCTTTCGCAGCGCGCCGGCATGCCTACAGCCCTGGACATAGCCGTGGGGATCATTGGTGTTCTCCTCGTATTGGAGGCCGCCCGCCGGTTGGTGGGTCTCCCCATAGTCATCATAGCCCTCGTGTTCGTCGCCTATGCCTTTGCAGGGCCCTATCTCCCCGGGAAGTTTGCGCATCGCGGCGTCGATATGGCTTCTCTCGTCGAGCATCTCTTTTTCACGACGGAAGGTATTTTTGGCACGCCAATAGGCGTTTCGAGCACTTTCATTTTCCTGTTCATCCTTTTTGGCGCCTTCCTCGAGAGGACGGGACTCGAGCAGTTCTTCATCGACATATCGAATGCCATAGCCGGATGGGCCTCCGGCGGCCCTGCAAAGGTTGCGGTCATTGCGAGCGCACTGGAGGGCACGGTATCGGGCTCTTCGGTGGGCAATGTAGTCGGGTCTGGAAGCTTCACCATCCCGATGATGAAGAAACTGGGTTACAAGCCTGAATTCGCTGCCGCCGTCGAGGCAACTGCTTCCACGGGTGGGCAAATCATGCCGCCAATCATGGGCGCCGCTGCCTTCCTGATGGCTGAATTCACCAGCATCCCCTATGGGCGGATAGCGCTTGGCGCCATCATCCCGGCCTTATTGTATTTTTTCGCGGTCTTTGCGCAGGTACATTTCGAGGCGAAAAAACTCGGCCTCAAGGGAATGAAGCGCGAAGAGCTGCCCAAGGCGAAAGACCTGATCATCCATAAAGGCTATCTGATGATCCCGCTCATCGCGATCATCGTGCTTCTCACTTCCGGCGCGACCCCGATGAAGGCCGCCATGTGGGCGATCATCATTTCCGTCGCCATAGCTTCCCTGTCCTCGGTCATCCAGGTCATCCGCGGGCAAAAACCCGATTTCACGTTCAAGAATGTCATTGATGCGCTCGAGCAGGGGGCACGCGGTGCGTTGGGCGTCATAGCTGCCTGCGCCTGCGCCGGCATCATCATCGGTGTTGTCACGAAGACTGGTCTGGGCCTCAAATTGGGCGAAATCCTTGTTGGTGCAGCCCATGGCAATCTCTTCCTGACGCTGTTCTTCACCATGATAACTTCCCTCATCCTGGGAATGGGCGTACCGACGACGGCCAACTATGTCATAACTTCCACCATCGCTGCACCGGCAATAATCATGGTGCTGAACCATACAGTCGGCTATCCTTTCCCGCCTAATTCCGAGGCGATAATCCTGGCAGCCAACATGTTTGCCTTCTATTTCGGCGTGCTTGCCGATATCACGCCGCCTGTGGCTCTTGCCGCTTTTGCCGGTGCTGCGATCGCGAAAGCCAACCCGATGAAGACCGCAGTCCAGGCGACCAAGCTCGGCATCGCTGCCTTCATCATCCCTTACATCTTCGTCTATAACCCTGAAATGCTGCTGTTCGGCGTAGCCGATCGGCCTGTAGAGATGGTGTGGATGATCATATCGGCCATTATTGGAATAACTGGCCTTGCTATAGGCGTTGAAGGCTATTTCCTGACCAACATGAAATGGTACGAGCGCATCTTGGCAATCGCCGGCGGTTTGGGCCTTGTGACTCCAGGCCTGTGGACAGATCTGGCAGGAGGCATCCTTCTTGTTGTAGTTGTCCTGATCCAGGTTTCCAAGTCGAAAAACAAGAAGGCTCTGGCCGCGCAGTCATAGGAGAAGCGTGCCACTGGTGAAGTAAATGTATAAACCGGGGAATCTATTCTACCGCATTTATGCATAATGCACAAATTATCCATGCCTAATTTTCTAATTTATACATTTACTCCTTTCATGTTGTATGGATAAAATTTTTTAAAAATAAAAGAAAAGATACTTGGTGGGAGGGTGCCGTGACGTACTTTCCTGATTATCGTAACAATCTTCCGCCGTACGCCTCTCCCGCCTTTTCCGAAAAACTTCTTTGGAACTGCGACAGTGCCCATCAACGCTCCTCGACCAACGGCTCGGAACCGCGAGATCCCGGAGGATTTCGATTTTTGAAGGAGGTCGGTTATGCGGACATTCGAAGAGGTCAAAAAGTTTATCGATGGTAGCTATAAGCTATTCATCGACGGGAAATGGGTGGACGCCATCGACGGAAAGACATTTAAAGTGACCTGTCCGTGCAATGGCGAGGTGCTGGCTACCTGCGCGGAAGGAAACGAGAAGGACGTGGACGCCGCGGTCAAGG
>JAJFUL010000005.1 GCA_021372425.1 Spirochaetaceae bacterium | reverse complement strand
AAACTCCCTGCATCAGGGCAGAGCGGCAAAGACGGACCGGTCGTTTCGCGCAACATCGGCTACGAAGCCTCGATTGCGCTGGGCGACCTCAAGACGGCTCGCGAGATTGCATTCACTTTTGCACTGGGGAAAAAGCCAGCGGACGGCTCAAAGGCGGAAAAACACCACGCCGATTTGATTCATCGCAACGCAGCGGGTTGGGATGATTTTCTTGAAGCCATTCCCGAATTCCGTTCCCCGGATCACGCGCTCGAACGCATGTACTACACAAGCTGGTTCGTGCTCAAGTCCAATCGGGTGTGCTTCGATGACCCGCGCTTCCCCTACTCCTTTACATCAGTCAACAAGTACCACTACTACAACCAGTTTTTCTGGGATTCGGCCTACCAGGCGATTGCATGGCTCTGGTACAACAAGCCAGAGCCCGCACAGGACGAAATGCGGAATTTTGTGACAAACCAGTGGCGGAACGGGATGCTCCCCTACGAACTTTTCCTTTACCCGGTCAACAGTCGCGAATGGATGGACGGTGATGGAAACAGTGCAGGAATGACGCAGCCGCCTGTCATCGGCATAGCCCTGGCTGAAATCTACAAGAAGTATGGCAACCGGGAGTATCTTGAATTCTTCTACGATTCTCTCCTGCAATACGAAGAATGGCTTTCGCTTTACCGCGATTTCGGAAAGCGCGGCCTGTCCTGCTATCTCAATATCTGGGAAACCGGCTGGGACAACAGCCCCAGGCTCGACGCGAGCGCCAGGAACCGGGTCCTCGATCCAGCCATCGAAAGCGCCGATTTCAACGCATATATTTATTATATGAGAAGAACGATCGTCCAGACGGCCGCCATACTGGGCAGGGAAGTGCCCTCGCGGATTGCTGAGCGCATGGCCGCGACCAAACAATCAATGAACGCCCTCATGTATGATCCTTTGGACGGATTTTATCATGACCTCATTGCAGGGACGGACAAACGGATCCCGGTCAAGACAGCTGCGGGATTGATCCCGCTTATTACCGATATCCCTGACGGGGATAAGCGGGAGAGGATTGTAAGGGATTACGTCGAATCGGACAAGGAATTCATGTCAGGCTGCCCGGTGCCGTCGGTAAGCCGCTCAGAGAAGAGTTACAATCCGATAGATTTCTGGAGAGGAGCGAACTGGCCGCAGATTACCTGGACCGTGATTTTTGGGCTTGCGGATTCCGAGCCCGGAGCCGCGGGAGAAATACTCAGGAAGTTCCTCGCAACAACAAAAGATAATGTCACATGCTACGAGTACTATAACGCCGAAACGGGCGAAGGAGTCGGCATGCCCTCCCAGGGCTGGGGTGCCCTGTATACGGATATGATCATGCGGTTTGTTGCCGGCATAAATCCCGAAGACGCAGGGATGCGATTCAATCCCCTTCCCGCAGGAGTCAGCGATTTTTCCGTGAAAAACGTCCATCTCAAGGACCTCAGGCTGAATATCAGACAGAAAGATGGTTCCTGGACGTTCGACTTTCCCGGGTACGGCGGATTTATTCTCCAGGGTGCCCACCCATTCCGCGCCGTTCCGGATGCAGACCGTTCCGCCCTTGAAGTCGATTTCGAACCAGGCTGCGGCAGAGAATCAGTGAGGATTCAATCAGCAGGGAGCTGCATCAGGTTTCATTTCAAAAAATGATACGCAACTGGAGCTACGAAATCCTGGCCAAGGCGCCGACACCCCGGGATTGAGGGGAATCGGATTAGGCATTATAGTATCTGTCTATATGGATACGAAAATAGGCAAAGACATCCTTCCAAAACCGACCTGGATCAAAGTAAGACTCCCGGCCGGAAATGACTGGAAGGAAGTTGAAGAAACCATAGAGCGGCACAGTCTGCACACAGTCTGCGATTCGGCACATTGTCCCAACAAGGGTGAATGCTGGGGCTGTGGAACAGCGACTTTCATGGTACTGGGGGACATCTGTACGAGAGGATGCCGATTCTGTGCCGTATCAACGGCCCTGCAAGGCATTCCGCCCGCTCCGGATGAGCCTGAGGAGCTTGCCGCCGCCATTGCTGAACTCAAGCTTTCCTATGCCGTGATTACCTCGGTAGACAGGGACGACCTGCCCGACCGCGGCGCGGGTCACTTTGCCAGCTGTATCGCGGCTGTCAGGCAATGGAACCCGGGAACCAAAGTCGAGGTGCTGATCCCTGATTATTTTGACAGTGAATTGGAGACTGTCGTTGCCGCCCGTCCCGATGTACTGGCGCACAACGTCGAAACGGTACGGAGGCTCCAGAATATCCGCGACCAGCGCGCATCCTTCGACAAGAGCCTCAGAACGCTGCGGCAGGCTGCCGCGTTTGGCAAAGGCAGCCTCATAACCAAATCGAGCATCATGCTCGGGCTGGGCGAAACTCGGGACGAACTGAAGATGGCTTACGACGAGCTTGTCGCGGCGGGGGTGTCGATCCTTGTCATGGGCCAATATCTCCAGCCGACACAGCACGAGATCCCTGTCGTCGAATATATTCACCCTGACACTTTCGCAATCTATGCCGAGGAGGCGAGGAAAGCTGGCTTTGCGACGGTCATATCCGCGCCATTCGCCCGTACAAGTTACCATGCCCTTTCGGCCTGGCAGGCAAGGAAAAACGCGGGGACCAGCGCCAGCCCTGACGGATGTGCACAATGAGCCTGATCAGCGCGACCGCAAAGCCTGAGGGATGCAAACTCCTCAGGATCCGCGCGGAGATATCGGACCCTCCAGGCCCTTCGAGCCTTATCCTGGCCATAACCATCAACGGTGATTTTTTTGCAATACCCGAAGAAGCATTCGAGAAGATCGAAGCCGGACTCGAGGGTTGCAGCATCGCCAATTCGGGAACCAGATTCGACCAGACTGCAGCAACCCTGGGCGTTTCGCTTGCAGGAATCAATGGCCAGGGCCTGCGCGAAGCCTTGCTGAAAGGTCTCGCTGATAAAATGGCTGGCCGGGAGAACGGCCAATGAGCCATTCATTCAGGCTTCTGGAAACAGGCTATTCCAATGCGTTCTACAACATGGGTCTCGACTCGGCCATACTTGATTCAGTCGCCTCGGGCGAATCCCTCCCGACTCTGCGCCTGTATGGCTGGAAGCCTTCCGCCATTTCCCTCGGCTATTTCCAGTCGGCGGAAGAGGAAATCGACTTATCTGCATGCCGGGAGCATGGCGTCGACGTTGTGCGACGTATCACGGGCGGCGGCGCTGTTTTCCACGATGCGGAAGTCACCTACAGCATCGGGATTCCGGAAAGTCACCCCCTTGCCTCCCCTTCGATTCCTGAATCCTACAGGATTCTCTGTCAGGGCATCATCGAGGGACTCGCGTTGCTTGGCATAGGTGCCGAATTTGCACCCATTAACGATATAATCGTCTATGGAAAGAAAATTTCCGGCAATGCGCAGACGCGAAGGAATCACTGCATATTCCAGCATGGGACGATCCTGCTCTCGGTTGACGCCGAAACCATGTTTTCCCTGTTGCGTGTCCCAAAGGAAAAATCACGCGGCAAGCTGATCCAGGACATAATGTCGCGAGTGACGTCGGTATCGGCGGTCACTGGCAGGGACCTGGGCTTTGAAACCGTGGCAGGAGCCCTCAAGAGTGGCTTTGCCTCTGCTTTAGATATCGACTTCAGGACTGGCCAGGCCAGCGCAGATGAATTGAAACAGGCAGATGCATATGCCTTCGGCAAATTCTCCAGCAAAGAATGGACTTTCAGGCGTTAACAACGCTTGACTGCCCACAGCAACGCGATAGAATTGTATTATAGGGTCGTTTGCCGCAACGAGGATAACGATGCCGGTTCAGATACTTCAAAATATAGCTCTCATCATTACAATCGCTGCGTTCTATAATATCCTTCCTCAACTGACCTATGAAAAGAGCCTGAGAATGACGATACTGAACGGGCTGCTCTTCGGCCTGACGGCAATCCTTGCGATGAGCGCGCCCTTTACCGCCACAAAGGGCATAATCTACGATGGGCGATCCATCGTCATGGCTTTGGCTGGCGTATTCAGCGATCCAACCTCAGCCATCATGGCCGGCATCATCGCAAGCCTCTTCCGCGTTTTCGCGATAGGCGGCAGCGGCAGCATCCCGGGCGTTCTGACCATAGCCGGATCGGTGGCCATAGGAATCCTTGTCCGCTCCCGAAACAAAAATCATGGCCTCAAACTGAGCTTTCCCGTCCTGCTGCTGACCGGCTTCGCCGTCCACATTTTCATGATCCTTGCCCAGTTCGCCTTGCCGAATCAAGCATGGAAAATAGTCATTCCCTCGATCCTTCCTACCGTGCTCACACTTTATCCACTCGGTTTTGCGGTGACCAGCCTGTTTTTCCTGGAAAACAAGAAGCATATCGCCGAGCACTTCCAGTTGAAGGAGTCAGAGGCTCGCTACAGGAGCATCTTCCAGAACCGCCATACGGTGATGGTCATTTCAGAACCAGGCACGGGGCAGATAATCGATGTCAATCCGGCGGCAGAGGAATTCTATGGCTGGCCAAGGGCGAAGATGCTGGACATGCAGCTTTCGGACATCAGAGTCCAGGAAGCTCCTGCAATAGAGGTTGGGGAAGCCGAATCGAAAACGCCATTCTCGCCCTCAAAATCCAGGAATCGCCTCAGTTCCGGCGAAGTGCGCGATGTCGAGGTTTTTTCCGGACCTATCGAATATTTCGGCAAGAGAGCCATCTTCTCGATCGTCCATGACACGACATCGCGTGTCGAAGCAGAGCGCACCATCCAGCAGATGAATCAGACCCTCGAACAGAAAGTACGGGAACGCACTGTAGAACTTGAGGAGACAAACGGAGAGCTGAAAGCCTTCGCATACTCGGTTTCGCACGACTTGCGTGCGCCGCTCAGGGCGATCGAAGGTTTTTCCAGCCTTCTTAAGGAGAATATCGGCGGCCACCTGGAGCAGAGGGAACAGCACTACCTCGAGCGCATAACCTACAATTCAAAGAAAATGGATTGTCTGATCGATGATCTGCTCCGATTTTCACGCGTGAGCAGCCAGCCTATTGCCTTCTCTCTGGTAGACCTTTCCGGAATGGCTGGCGTAATCATAGAAGATCTCAGACTGGCCGATCCTGACAGGCAGGCCTCCGTCAGTATCCAGGAAGGGATGACCGCGTATGCAGATGAAGCGCTCATCGGAATAGTCCTCTCCAATCTTCTGGGCAATGCCTGGAAATTCACGGCAAAAACGGCAGACGCCACAATCAGGTTTCAATGTGAGCCTGTGAACAATGGCGAACGGGAAGGCGAAAAGGTTTTTTCCATCAGCGACAACGGCATAGGCTTCGATATGGCCTATGCAGACAAACTGTTCTCCCCTTTCCAGCGGCTCCATACCGAAGCAGAATTCCCGGGAACCGGCATAGGCCTGAGTCTGGTGCGAAGGATATTATCAAGGCACGGCGGAAGAATTTGGGTACAGGCCGCTCCCGATCAGGGAGCCCAGTTTTTCTTTACCCTTGGAGGCAATAATGTCGACAACCCTGCCTGAGCGATCGGCCATCCTTCTGGTCGAAGACAACCCCGACGATGAGGAGCTTACGCTTATCGCATTCCGGAACAGCCACATAGCCAATGAGGTGATCGTGATGCGGGACGGTGCAGAAGCGCTCGATTTTCTGCTAAGGAAAGGGGCCCATGCCGACCGGAACCTTTCTACCGACCCCCGTCTTGTGCTCCTGGACTTAAAACTGCCGAAGATCAGCGGCCTTGAGGTTCTCAGGAAAATGCGACAGAACTGTGACACAAAATATACGCCTGTTGTCGTTCTCACCACCTCCAATCAGGACGAGGACATCATCAACAGTTATCAGCTCGGCGCAAACAGCTTTATCAGAAAGCCTGTCGAGTTCAGCAAGTTCAATGAGGCCATCAGACAGTTGGGCATGTATTGGCTTCTGCTCAACGAGGTTCCGCTTGCAAAATGAAGCTTGTAAAATGAGGAAGGCATATGCCAAAGCCAATTTCTGATCCGAGCCAACTGCGAATCCTGATCATCGAAGACAATTCCGATGACGCTTTCCTGATAGCCAACGCAATCAGAAAGAGCTATCCGGATGCCGAATTCCTCGAAGCCCCAGGCAGGAGCGAGTTCGAATCAGTGCTTGCGTCGGGGCAGCATCTCGATATAATCCTGTCGGATTGGTCGCTTCCCCAGTTCAGCGGGTTGGAGGCATTGGCCAGGATTCAAACCCTCGGGATCACAGTCCCATTCATCATCGTCTCGGGCAAAATCGGCGAGGAAGCGGCGATAGCCGCAATTCGCCAGGGCGCCTATGATTATGTCCTCAAAGACAACCTTGGCAGGCTATCCAATGCGATAAGCCACGCGCTCCTTCTGCATGAAAGCAAGGAAAAAGCCCGGCAGGACCAGATGCGCATAACGCTTCAGGCTAAGGCTCTACAAGCGGCCTCGGTGGCAATTGCCCTTCTGGACAAAGATAAAACCATAGAAGTAGTCAATCCGGCATTTGAAAAGCTGACTGGATATGAGGAATCCGAGGTTCTCGGGAGAAACGCCACAGAATTCTGCCTCGATCCGGACTGCCTGCAGCACGCGGAACTGTTTGCCGACGGGAATAGCGAAAAGGATTTTTCTTCTACAGCCGTAGAGCAAAAAAAGGACGGCAGCCTTTATTTCGAAGAGCGGAAAGTATGCCCCGTGACGGATCAGGATGGACAGATAAATCATTTTGTTTTAATAAAACAAAATATTACAGCAATAGAACAGGCCAGGGAAGAATTTGCCCTGCAGGTGAGTTATACTGCGGCAACAAGGCAGGCCCGTACCCCGGAAGCGCTCTGCAATGCCACGATCTCCTTCATAAGGGAACAGTCCGAAAAAGTTCACGCGGGAATCTGCCTCTACACCGATGGTACTACAGCGTGCAAAAAATGGTACGGAGAAAATATGCAAGGCATCGTGCCCGACCAAAACAATTTTCTCCATGAAGTGAACCTGACCGATGAAAAGATCGGCGTACTTGCCCTGAGCTTCACTTCGCCCCTGCCTTACAACCTTAATAAGCTGTTCATGATAACCGCCGGCCAATTCGAAAATTATCTGAACCGACTCGTCATCCAGCAGAGAACAACGGCGCAGATACGGCACCTTTCTTTCCTGAAGCTGATCAGCAGGACAATCAGCACCGTCATGGATTTTGATGAAGTGATGAAGCCGCTGCTCGTCCAGACCAAAACACTGCTGGACAGTGATGCTGTGGCGCTTTATCTATTCGACGGGCAGCGGAATAGCTTTGTCTGCAGAGCCAGCGAAGGTTTCAGGTACAATCTTATCAAGAACGCCGTCATACCCTTGGGCCAGCCCAATGTCGGCCTCGCAGCAGAGAAGCAACAGATGACGATCGTGTCCAATTTCGATAACGTGGACCCACGGAGCCAGTTCGGGAACCTGGTCGAAAAGGAAGAATTCCGGTCTCAGTATTGCGTTCCAATCATCATCGGCGGCAAATCTTTCGGGGTGCTGGAAATTTTCCAACGGAAAGCCTTTGCGGCCAGCCAGGAATGGCTCAGCCTTTTCGACGCAATTGCCTTGCAGATGGGTCTGGCGCTCGATTACAACAATCTCTACGACAAACTCCAGAAGGCCTATCTCGACCTGGAAGATTCATATGAAGCTACGCTGGAGGGG
>JAJFUL010000353.1 GCA_021372425.1 Spirochaetaceae bacterium | reverse complement strand
CTGATCGGCATAGGGAGGTGAGGTAATAATGAGATCTATCGAATTGTCCTGGATCTTCTTGAGTTGTTCTTTGCAATCTCCCAGATAGATCTGAGTTTCTACTTTCATGCCTATCTACCTCATAATTATTACGTCATTATGTAGGCCTTTCAATTTTAGGGGAAGGCCTGCAGGTGATTATACCAAATAGCCGAGCCACTGTTTCTGGCGTTCGATCATGACGTCGACCAGTTTCGGGATGCGTTCGCAGCTGTTCACGACGGGGTTGACGAGAAGTGCCTGGATGGCGAGGTCGCGGCTTCCGTGGATGATTGCTTCCGCGGTGAGGTCGTAGACGCCGGTATAGTTGCGCAGCAGGGCGCCGAATCCCTTCGGGTAATCGGGGAAGGCAACGCCCGCGGGGCCTTTAGCGCCGATTTTGGCGGGTACTTCCACCGCGACCGACGCAGGCAGATCAGGGATGAAGCCTTCGTTCAGAATATTGACGGCGGCTTCCTCGTAACCCGAATCCGTCAGAATGCCTTCGATGATCGGGACGACCCGCTCCTCGGTCTCTTTCTTTATTTCGGGTTTGAGGAGCGTGAGGGAGCCTTGGTACAGCGTGTAGAAATCAAGAATGCCCTTGGTGTCGGCTACTTCGCTCGCCCACGGGATGTATTCGCCTAAGTGGCTGTCGCTGGTGATGGGCAGGAGATGGAAGCGCTCCATGATGACGCGGAAGAGGCCGCGGTCGGCCCAGGCATGGCTCGACTCGGTGCGGCCTATGTCGGGCAGCCCCGTGGCTCCCTCGGTCCGGGGGATATTGCCGGTGGCCAGGATGTACTCCCAGATATCGGAATAGCCGATCGTTTTTTCGAAGAAGGCGGGGGCACGGGCCATGATGTCGGGGTAGGCGTCGCGGCCTGAGTCTTTGTACCGGGCCGAGACGAGGACGCTGAAATGGTTGAGGCCGGCCGCGCGGGTTTCCAGCGCCTCGAAGGGTACCCCCAGAATGGGCGGGAGGTAGCGCTGCAGTGAGGCTATCTCATGGCAGAGACCGATGAAATGCAGGCCGGGGTATTTGCGCAGGACGGTTGTCGTGATGGCTGTCATGGGGTTCGAGTAGTTGAAAATGTAGGCGTCCGGGCAGAGTTCGGCGATGTCACCGCAGATGTCGAGGATAGGCGGGGTTATGCGCAGGGCGTGGAAGAGGCCGCCGGCGCCGCCGTTTTCTCCGTAGACCTGGTTGATGCCGTATTGGAGGGGGATGGACCAGTCCTGGTTCCAGAGTTCGAAGCGGTTGCCGACTTCGATCGAATTGATGACGAAATCGGCGCCAGGCAGGGCTTCCTTCCGGTCGGTGGTGGCGCGGACGGTGAAGGGGAGGCTGTTCGCCTCGATGTAGGATCGGGCCATGGAGTGGACTTTGGCCAGGTTTTCCGCATTGATGTCCACGAGGTCGATTTCCGCTCCTGCGAGGACGGGGCTCATGAAGATGTCGCCGAGCATGCCCAGGCCGAACTGGGCGCTTCCGGCGCCGATCAGGACAATTTTCATCGAATTGCCTCCTGAATGCAGTATAGCGCCAGGGCAGCGTGGTGCGCCACTGATTTCGCTTGACCTTGCGTCCGCGGCGACCCATGCTAGTGGCATGACTTTCCTCCATGTTTCCGACCTACACCTTGGCAAGCTGCTGTGCGGCTACGACCTGCTCGACGATCAGGCATACATGCTCGGGCAACTGCTTGAGCTGGCTGGAAAAGTGCGGCCTGCGGCCCTTCTTGTGGCTGGCGATGTTTATGACCGGCCCGTGCCGCCGGTGGAGGCGATCAGGCTTTTCGACTCCTTCCTGATGGACCTGCGAAGGAACTGCCCGGGAATCCGCATCGTAGTGATTCCCGGCAACCATGATTCGGCGGGGCGGCTTTCATTCGGCTCATCGCTGATGGCGGACACGGGGGTGATGATACAGGCGGCGGTACCGACCAGACCGGCGACAGTGATCGAAAAGGGCGGAGAGCGCGCCGCGCTGTGGGCGATACCGTTCCTGTCGCAGGCGAAGGCGCTGTGGCCGGAAGACGCGGAGGA
>JAJFUL010000350.1 GCA_021372425.1 Spirochaetaceae bacterium | reverse complement strand
ATCACGAGACCTTTGAAAATATCACCCGACATGTGCTTTGTCGGAGGCATATATTTGAGCGGATGCTCGGGGAATATTTCGCGTGCCATCTGCGCCTGTGCGTATTCGTAGAGAAAACCGTTCGGAATCGACGGGTCCATCTCAAAGGCGTGGCCGAGGCCCATCTGTGCAGGCTTTAGCCCCGCCGCATAAGCGAAACGCTCGTTGAGAAATTGTGATGCAAGCACCGTGTAGGCCTTTTCGTATGCATCGCTCGTTGTCAGATAATTGTCCTCACCCGTATTTATGATTATGCCCGCATAGGCATTGATCATCCTCGAGAATTTCTGATCCACGAAGGTGCGGTACATATTGATGTCGCGGAAAAGAATCCCGTACATGGAATCGTTCAGCATCATGTCGAGCCGTTCGATGGCGCCCATCGCGGCTATCTCCGGCATGCACAGGCCCGATGCATAATTAGTGAGGTAAATGTAGCGATGTTCACGCTCGCATACCTCATCCAGTGCCTTGCGCATGATCCTGAAATTTTCCTGTGTCGCATAGGTGCCGCCGAAGCCTTCGGTGGTGGCTCCATACGGAACATAATCCAGGAGGCTCTGGGCGGTAGTCCTTATCACTGCGATTACATCGGCGCCTCTCAGGGCTGCGGACTGGGCCTGCTTTACATCCTCGTAAATGTTGCCTGTCGCCACTATGAGGTAGAGGAGAGGATTATTGTTCCTGCCCTCATATTGATGCAGCTTCTGCTCGCGGAATTTACGGTTTTCACTTATGCGATCAAGATTCTGTCTGGCCAGTTTTTCGCCGGTGTCGCGAACCTTGACACTGTCAGCCATGGGCATCTTGCCAATATCGAGCCCCCTGGCGATGCGGCTGTTCAATTCCGAAGGCGCAAGGCCAGTCGATATAACCGCGTTCGCATAACGCGCCGCGGCACCGGACGACAGTTCCTTTCCAAGTGAATCTATGATCAGGTTCGGCACAGGGACGCCGTCGCCATTCGCTCCATCCGCGCCGAGAAGCCTTACCGTCGCACGCTCCACCGTGACACTCGTGTGCCTGTCAATGAAGGCCAGTACCGGTTCGCATATGGAATTCGCTCTGTCGCGCGCCTCCGCGATCTTTTCCTTCGACAAGCCTAGCTTTTCCTTCATCTGCTGTCTCTCCCTGCCATTGTGCGATATTCCCTTGCCGCAGCTATGATCCGTTCATCGAGGCCAAGGAGCGAAGCTACTTCCAGCGCATCGGAAGAACATATTCCTTGTCCACTTTCATCGGAGCTTTCCTCTATCACGAAATATCGCATTATCGAATTGATATTTTTTATTCTTTCCGCAAAATTTTTCTGCCTGTCTTCGACAGCAAACCCCTGGAATGACCGCCGCGCCGCTTCCACATCCAGTCCGGCCATTTTGAAGTATTGAACCCTTCCGTCGCGCCTCACGCCCTGGAAATGGGTCGCAAAAAGCGCAAGGCAAGGACGGCCGGTCTCTGCAAAAAACATGATCACTGCCGACAGCAAAGCCTCAGCCTCCTGCGAACTTGTCGTCTGTGCAAATTCGTCAAAGGCGACAAGGCAGGAATCGGAAGCTGTCTTTTCCACAATGTCCGAGAGCGATCGGATCTCGAAGCCGAAGCTCGACAATCCACGGGCTGCCATTTCAGGCTTTTCCCCGACGTAGCCAATATAGCTGAAAATCGCTGTCGAATAATTCGCAGCGGGGACACCAAGTCCACTCTGTGCCATGACCTGGAAAAACAGGATACTCTTGAGGACGACAGTCTTGCCGCCCATGTTCGATCCAAACAGGACCGCGGCGCTCCTTTCCAGCGAAATATCGAGGGGCGTGTATCTTGTCCCCATCTTCCCGCATTCCCATGACAAAGGAAGGAAGATCCCTTGCCCGATGGTTATCCTTGGTTCCCAAACTGCGCCTTTCGCAGAATACCCGCCATTAGAAGGGCTCATTTTGCCAGCGCCAAATTCCGGCCTGCACAGGTTGAACTTTTGCTTCAGCTCATACCTCGCTTTTGCAAGGTCAAAACGTGTGAGAGCATCAACATAGCCCATGATAGCATCGGATTCGTCTTCTATTCGCTCCGACAGCGCCAAGGAAACGGAATCTTCGATTGCCCGCTCACGTTCGTACAGCTTTTCCCTTTCACTTTCCAGCGTCAGCATTTCGGAGTCTGGCAGTAGCCGCACGAGGAATGAATACTCATCATTGACTTCGACTGAGAGCCGCCATTTCGGAATTGCTTCGTTCCGCTGCAAAATCTCGAGTCCTGTATCTCTTGGTACAGTGACAAATTCCTTGCCTGCAAGATCAATGCCCAGGGCAGATTTTACCGAAGCAGCCGCGTCAGCTTTGCACCTTTCGATCTTTGCACCGATGCTGGCAACCGAATCCCGAATATCGAGAAGCCGGCTGTCATACTTTTCCGAGACATAGAATGTCTCCGGGTCGGAGCCACCTTGTCCCAGCAAGGCCGCAAGTTCATTCGATTTGAATTCCATATTGAAATGGCAGCGAATCCTTTCATCAGCAAGATCGCACAACGCTGAATAATTGGCCAGGAATTTCTTGAAAATGAATATATCGACAGAACTGCCTGACTTTTTTCCTTTCTGCGCAGTCCCCATCGTCGATGCAGATGAACGCTCACCCGCATCAATGGATGGAAGCCGTGGAATTCTACCCAGGTGCCAGCTTATCCTGTCGGCACGGCTTCGATTGTCACCTGTCCGCCTGACGAAGCTGCCATACTCGTCAGTATCGTCATATATCGAAGAGAGGCTCGCTGCATCCCCATACACTCTCTTTTCCGAAGCACGATCGCGGCCATAAGGCGTCTGCGGCTTGAAATGACGCCAGACTTCATCCATCTGTGCAAAACTCCATGCAGAGAGTGAACATATCTTATCACCTTCCATTATTGCATCCCCGCACAGACATCCATGGAAATCAAGTACCGACCTGCATCATTGCCCAGCGCCCTGATGAATTCATCCTGAAGAATTCCCTTCAGGGAAACCGCAAAACCCCCAAACATGAGCTTCCCCGCGACCATTATTCGAAAATCCCGCTCTGCGTGCAGGAATTCAGCCTCATCCATGAAGACTTTAGAAAAATCGCGCACCACGATAGACTCCGTGCCCTTGGGAATATTGTCCAGTACGTACTGGGTCAGAGGGCCTGCAACATGGAAGACTTCGCCCTCTGTATACTGTGGAAGCTCGGCCAGATGCAGCAGGTATCTCATTTTTCTGGTCATGGCTATATAATTGCTCCTGTCCGCCCTCACTGCATAA
>JAJFUL010000332.1 GCA_021372425.1 Spirochaetaceae bacterium | reverse complement strand
GTCTATATCCGGCAATACTGGCTGGCCGCCTCCTCCGATGCACCCGCCGGGGCAGGACATGACTTCGATGAACTGGTAGGGACTCTTGCCTGCGGCGATCTCGTCAAGGAGGATCCTGGCGTTTTTCAGGGAATGGGCTGCTGCGACTCGCACCGTGCTCTCCCCGATGACCACTTCGGCGCTCTTGATGCCCTTGAGCCCTCGCACCGGCGTGAAATCAAGACTGGGCAGGGGGGTGCCTACCAGTATCTCGTAGACAGTCCTCAAGGCCGCTTCCATGACGCCGCCCGTCGTTCCGAATATCGTCGCAGCGCCGGTGGATTCTCCCAGTGGGCTGTCGAACTCCTCGTCCGGCAGCGCCGAGATATCGATGCCCGCAAGACGGATCATGCGGGCGAGTTCCCTGGTGGTGAGCGCCCAATCCACATCCTGGTAATTCGATGTACTCCTGAATCTGCGGGCTCCTTCGCCCTTGCCATCATCGGGTTCTGTCTCTGGTGCCCGTTTTTGTTCCGCCCACCAGTGGCTTGCCGCAGCCATCTCTGGCCGCCTGGCTTCGCCCTTTTTCGCCGTGCAGGGCATTATGGAAACGACCCTCATCTTGTCTGGCGCGACTCCCGAAGCTTTTGCATAATAGGTCTTCGCGACTGCCCCGAACATTTGCTGCGGGCTCTTGCAGGTTGAAAGATGGCCGAGCAGGGAAGGATAGAAGGTCTCGATGAAGTTGATCCATCCCGGCGAACAGGAAGTTATCATCGGCAGGGTGCCGCCCTGCTGCATGCGCTGGATGAGTTCGGTTCCTTCCTCCATGATGGTGAGGTCCGCGGTGAACTGAGTGTCGAAAACCTTGGAGAAGCCAAGCCTTCGGAGCGCCGCGACCATCTTGCCCGTCACAAGGCTGCCTGGGGGCATTCCGAGCGCCTCGCCAAGCGAAGCCCGGATTGCGGGAGCTGTCTGTACAATTACGGCAAGCTGCGAATCGCTGATCGCTGCTTGCACTTCCTGCGACTGGTCCTTTTCGGATATGGCTGCAGTGGGGCACACGACGGAGCATTGGCCGCACTGCACGCAGGGACTGTTGGCCAGGCCCTTGTTCATGAAGGTCGTGATTCTTGTCCGGGCGCCCCTGCCGGAGAAAGTGATGGCATCAACGGTCTGTGTCTCCGAACAGACGGCGACGCAACGTCCACAGAGAATACATTTCGAGTCGTCCCGGACTAGCCCTTCGGAAGATGTGTCAGGAGGTGCAAAGCGTTTTAGCTTGGGGTAGTGGTCCGCCCTGACGTTGAGCGTTTCAGCCAGCGTGCGGAGTTCACAGGTGCCTGCACGGATACAGGACAGGCAGTCTGCCGGATGATTCGCAAGCAGCAGTTCCAGGGCAGTCTTGCGGGCGTTCAGGACTCTCTGACTGGCTGTGTGGATCTTCATGCCGGGAGTCGGCTTCTGCACGCAGGATCGGACAAGGGCTTTGGCGCCCTCTACTTCTATGACGCAGACGCCGCAGGACGCGTTGGCTGCCACATCCTTGAGATAACACAAGGTTGGAATCTTCGCCCCTGCCGTTGCACAGGCCTCGAGAAGATTGGCTTCCGGGTCAACGTCCACTTCATGGCCATCAACAGTGATAGTTATCATTTTTGCTTCCATGGCAGTCCTCTTTAGTCTTCGCGCGGTGCGCTGTAGGTTTGGCGCTTCTGTTCACGAACATCGCAGCGCAGACAGCGATCTGCCTCGATCCGCGCCTGCTCTCCCGAATAGCCGAGCGAGATTTCCATGAAATTGCTCTTCCTTGCGTCGGCAGGCACCATTGGTGCCCGAGTCATTTTTACTTTGGTGAGCTTGACAGGAACCTCCATTTTGTAATCGAAGGGGCGGAACAGGTTCTGGAACCGCTTTTCGCCCATCAGGCTCTCGTCGATAGATTCGGAGACGATCCTGGCTTGTCCCATGGCTTCGGCTGCGGTGGCTGGTCCCATCATCGCATCTCCGCAGACATAGACTTTGGAGTTCTTGGATTGGAGGGAATAGGGGTCGGCCTTGATGCGGCCATCTCTTTCCAGTGCGATATCGAGCGGTTCGATGCCGGGAACCATGACCTTTTCGCCTATTGCCACAATGATTGAATCGCAGGGAATCTCATAGAATTCATTGGTCGGCATGGGGGTTGGACGGCCCGAAGAATCGACAGGTCCCGCTTTCATTCGCTGGACCTTCAGCGCCCCGGTCCGAGGCGTCGTTTCACGCACGCTCGGCAGCACTTCCACTGGCTGCGCCATGCAGACGAGCGATATGCCTTCCTCCAGGGCGCCATTGAGTTCTTCTGCATTGGCAGGCATATCAATCCTCGCACGTCTGTAAATGATTGTCACATGGGCACCGAGCCGCAAGGCTGACCTGGCGGTATCGATGGCGGCATTTCCTCCGCCTACCACGATGACCTCGCTGCCAATCCTTGGTTTCTTCCCCTCACTGATACTTTTCAGGAATTCGCCCGCAAAAATGACGCCCTTCTGGTCTTCGCCAGGTATGCCAAGGCTGATTTCGCGGCTGGCTCCAGTGGCGATGATGATCGCATCGGATGCATCCGCCAGCCTTTGCCATTGCGCCTGAGTCTCCAGCCTGGTATTGAAGATGAAGCGGACGCCGAGCTTTTGTATGAACGAAATTTCCTTTCTGAGCACATCCTTGGGCAGACGGTAGCCAGGGATGCCCCAGCGAAGGATTCCACCTGCTTCCGGCGAGGCATCATAGACCGTAACGGTGTGTCCAAGCCTGACAAGCCAGAAGCCGGCGGCCAGGCCGGCAGGTCCTGCGCCGACTATCGATATGCGCTTGCCTGTGGCAGGCAGCTTCTCTTTGATGAGCTTGGCGTAAATGGATTTCTCGCGGCCCATCTTGTACATGGAATCGGCCAGGTAACGATGGATTTCACCTTGTGAGACCGGCTCATCCAGCATGTCCCGCCTGCAGCGCATCCTGCAGTGGAAGTGACATATTCTTCCAAGCGATCCTGGCAGAGGGTTTTCCCGAAGGGTCAGTTCGAATGCGTCTTCGATGCGGTTTTCCTTGAGCAATTGCAGGTAACCGGGAATATTCATGTGCAGCGGACAGGAGGACTCGCAGAGCGCGACGTAGAGGTTCTCGCAGACGCCCGCCGGACATCGTTTCGCCTTGATATGCTGGATGTACTCGTTCTTGAAGTACTTCAAGGTAGTCAGGACAGGATTGGCTGCGGTCTGTCCCAGGCCGCAGAGGGCCGAGTCCTTTACCGCAAGCGCAAGGGATTCGAGGGTTTTCAGGTCTGATTCGCTCGCCTCGCCATCGGCCACTCCCTGCAGGATGTTGAGCATCTGGGAAGTGCCTTCGCGGCAGGGTGCGCACTTGCCGCAGGATTCGCCGGCCGTGAAGCCCACAAAATATCGCGCGACGTCGCCCATGCAGTTGTCCTGGTCCATCGCAACCATGCCGCCGGAACCCATGATGGCGCCTAGCTCCGTCAGGTGTTCATAGTCGATGGGCGTCTTGAACAGCGAGGCCGGGATGCACCCCCCGGATGGTCCGCCCGATTGGAGGCCTTTTATCTTTTTCTTCGGCCCCATGCCCTCGCACATTCCATAAACCGCCTGCTCCAGCGTGGATCCCAGCGCCAGTTCGACGAGCCCTGTGTTTCTTACCTTGCCGACGAATGAGAATACCTTGGTTCCCGTGCTGGCTTGGGTTCCAAATCCGGCGAAATACTCCCCTCCGCGTACCATGATGACGGGCACATTGCACCATGTCTCGACATTGTTGATCGAGGTCGGTCTGCCGTAGAGCCCTTTCTGTGCGGGGAAGGGGGGCCTCGGTGAAGGCCGCCCGGCTTTGCCCTCAATCGACGCGATGAGTGCGGTTTCCTCGCCGCATACAAAAGCTCCTGCGCCAGTGACTATTTCGATATCAAAGCTGAACTTGGTTCCGAGGATATTCTTGCCAAGCAGCCCTGCCTTTCTTGTCTGCTCGAGGGCTTTTGCCAATCGCTCCACGGCGAGCGGGTATTCCGCGCGCACATAGACAATGCCGTGCGTCGCTCCCATCGCATAAGCGCCTGTAATTATGCCTTCGATGAGCATGTGCGGATCGGATTCGATTTCGTTGCGATTCATGTAGGCACCGGGATCGCCTTCGTCGGCGTTGCAGATCACATAGCCCTCTCCCGGGTTCGAGTCGAGATTGTCCCGCATAATCTGCCATTTGCGCCAGGTGGGGAATCCCGCTCCGCCGCGCCCGCGAAGACCGGCTTTCTTGAGTTCCTCTATCACTGAACCGGGAGTCATTGTCGTCAGTGCCTTGATGAGCCCTGAATAGCCTCCAACGGCCAGATACTCATTGATGTTTTCCGGGTCTATGAGGCCGCAGTCACGGAGAACAATCTTCTCTTGCCCATTGAAGAAGGCCAGTTCCTTCCAGGTGGGAAGGAAGTTGAAGTCATGGCCGAATTCGATCGTGGAAGTCCGAAAATCCCAGCTTTCGATTTTGGCTTCGGCCAATTTTGCAATCCTTGCGAAGCTGACATCATCGACAAGGCTCTTGGCCAGCGATGCTGCCTTGCCTGCCTTAACGTCGGTGAACAGCAGAATCGGCTTACCCGGGCGATAGGCCATGACGAGAGGTTCGGCGGCGCAGAATCCGAAACAGCCGACTCGCCGCAGGCTTGCCGATATGTGGGCGGACACAATGGTTTTCCCGAGTTCCGCATACACTTCATCGGCGCCGTTGCCAATGCCGCAGGTGCCCATGCCGACGGAAATCCAGGGCCGTGAACTGACGATATTTTCCAGGCCTTCCTTGCGCAGAGCCCCAAGATCAGTTCTTCCGTTCATTTTTCGCCTCCTTTTTCATCTTTTCCAGAAGCGAAACGAGCTTGCCGATGGTCATCCGCGATTTCACGACGCCATCGATCTGTATGACCGGCGCCAGTGCGCATTGACCGAAACAAGCGACCGTCCTGACCGAAGCAAAGCCATCGAGGCTGGTCACCGAGTTCTCTTCTTCTTCCTTGAATGATTTTATGCCCATGTTGTGAAGCGCTTCGTTGAGAAGAGCGAGGGAGCCTCGTGTGTGGCAGGCGGTCCCCCTGCAAACCACAATGGAATGCTTGCCCTGAGGCTTGAGGTTGAAGAACGAATAGAAGGTTACTACTGAATAGACTTGCGTGAGAGGCAGACCGAGCGTGTCTGCCACAGTGCGCAGTGTCTTTTCCGACAGGTAGTGTTTGGGGTCCGATTCCTGTGCCTGCTCGAGTATTTTCAAGAGGTTTCCAGGCTTATCCAGATTGTTTTGGATGATTTTGGGAAGATCATCGACTTGGGCTTGTGCAGCAGCTGTTGGCATACTACCTCCTCGCCAGTAGAACCCGACGTATAAAGACAAATGTCAATCAATGTCCCTGCTGGGCATCATGATAAACCCTTTTATGGTTTTGTCAAGAAAAAAATATCGATAAAAATGAGTACAAAAATCTATTTTGCTTTTTTCGTGAATTTGCTTGTTTTAATAGATAATTTAATATTTATATAAATTTTCCATCAATATATTGCTTTCTGTGAATATCCACTAAATACTGTCAATTATGGAAGATGATCGCGGGGTGGGTGGCACGCGCAAACAAGGTCAGGTTATCACATGCCAATGGCCTTCGAAATTTTCCAATCCAAAGGTGGATCTCCTCGCAAGGCGGCTCAGGAAGGTATTCCTGTCCCTTCCCCATCTTGGCTACCTCGGCCAATCCGAACTGTACGATTATGCCTATTATGAACGAATTATCCTGAAGGCTCTCGTCGGGATCGATATGAAGGCCTCACGTGGCCTTATCACGCCGCTCGATACGAGGGATTACCCGAAAATAGTGCGCTATCCCAACGGCGTGGCGAGGGTTGCTCTCTACATCGGGACCTTCGATCCCTTTCAGCTGACTCATCTTGCCATTGTTCTTAGGATGCTCGCGTCGCCTCAGTGTCAGTCAGATATTGTCATCGTCGTGCCGGAGGGCTCCGCCGATGCCAGAAAACCGCAGAAGACCGATTATCCTTTCCGCTTTCAGATTGTCAAAATGCAGCTTGCAGGTATTTTCGATCCTTTCGTCATACCGCTCGATATCGGCGCCGGTGCCGATACGATCGAGATAGTAAGGCGGTTCATCGCCCTGCACACCGGGATGAAACTGGAACTGACACATCTCCTTGGCTCGGACGCGCTTCCGATGGCTTCGAGCTATATCGAACAGGATCTCCAGGTCTGGGGAAAGGAAGCTCAGCAGTCAGGCGTCGACTTCAGCCATTCCATGTATGTGGCGCGCAGGGAAAAAAGTGGCGTGCTGCGGCCATGCCTCGAGCATATACGGAAACAGGGTGTGCCTGTTTATCTCGATCCTTGTGTGATCGGGACTCCGTCGAGCACCGAATTCCGCAGGGACCGTGCGATTACGCTTGTGCTGCCGACGGAAGACATCAGGGACAAGCTCGAGGTTCTTTTCCGCTACAACATGAACCAGCCATGGTCGGCCAATCGCATCGGGCAGGGGCAAAGAAGCGGCAAGCCTTCTGGCTGAGCCAGATGGCTAAGCCTTCCAGCTTGGCCGGAAGCGGGCAGTTTACCAATTTGCAGGCCGGAGGTATGCTGGTTTGCAGAATATCCTCATGAAGATGGAGACTTGCAATGAAAATCGTACTTCTAGGCCCGCCGGGAGCGGGCAAAGGCACTTTCGCCGCCCAGGCGTCCAAGCGCCTCGGTCTGCCGCACATCTCGACAGGCGACCTGTTCCGGGCCGCGATCAAGAACGAGACCAGCCTCGGGAAGAAAGTAAAGGATATACTGGCCAATGGCCTCCTCGTTCCCGACGAACTCACCATCGGCCTCGTGAAGGATCGACTGTTGCAACCCGACGCTGCGGATGGATGGATACTCGACGGCTTTCCCCGGACAATTCCCCAGGCCGAGGCACTCCAGGAAATCAACCCCGCGGAGTTGGTCCTCAACCTGGAAGTAGATGACGGACTCATCCTCCAGAGGTTGATGGGCAGACGCATCTGCAGGAATTGCGGCAAAATCTACCACATGGTGACAATGCCCCCCAAGCGCGATGGTATTTGCGATGCCTGCGGCGGCGAGCTCTATACCAGATCCGATGATCAGGAAGATTCCATAAAGACAAGGCTTGCTGCCTATCGTGAACAGACTGAGCCGCTTGTCCAATGGTACGGAGACCGGAATCTGCTCATCCCCCTCAGGGGGAAAGGTACTCCTGACTCGGTTTACGCGGCCTTCGAAGAAGTTCTCAGGAATCGATAAACCTGGACCGATGAAAAAGCTCCTTCTTTGCATTTGCGTTTTCGGCATGCTGTCGGGACTATGCCTGGCAGCCGATTCCAGCATGGGAGCAAGCACGATTTCGGCTGGCCTCTGGGAGGGACAGGCAAGCCTGAAAGCCCTTGCCGGCAAGGATGCTGGTTCCAGCCTTCCTGCCGGGACGCCTTCTTCCCTGAGCCTGACCCTCAGCATGCAGCTTTTTGGGCAAGGCAAGGGAGCCCTCCTCGATATCGCCGAGCAGAGTATGTATGGTTACCCTCTCTCCAATGTCAGATGGACCGAAAAACGGCTCCATTTCGAACTGGATGCAATGGGACCCGGTCAGGAGATGACATTCGAAGGCCTGATGACGCCTGCCGGCGGACCGCAAAAACAGGCAGCCATCATCGGGACAGTCAATTCGAAATCATGGAAAGGCTCGTTCATGTTATCGCTTCATGTTATTCCGGAAAGCCCCAATGAGTTCTCTTTTCCAATAAAGCTGGAGGATGGTTCGCTTCCCGGAACCCTTGCCCTGCCGGAGAATGCCCTCTCTGCGCCGGCGAATGCCCTTTCTGCGGGTGATGCCGGTTTCATGCAGGTCCCGCTTGTGATCCTGCTTTCAGGCGGGGGGCCAACCGACAGGGACGGGAACAATTTCAACGTGCCTGGCCGGACGAATGCGCTGAAACAACTGGCGCAAGGCCTGGCAGTCAAGGGAGTCGCTTGCTTCCGCTTCGACAAGCGTGGCTCGGGCGAGGCGTATTGGCTCGAAAATCCGGAACAAGTAACGAGCCTGAAAATCCACGCGCGCGATGCAGCCCAGGTCATCCGGCAATTCCGAAGCGACAAAAGGTTTTCGCGGATCCTGCTGGCCGGCATGAATGAAGGCGCCTGGGTTGGCGCCCTGGCTCTCAACGCGCTTGCTGAAGAGAACGTGTTTGTGGACGGCTTGGTCGTTATTGATGCCTCGGGAGAAGAGCCCGAAGATCAATTGGCAGCTTCGCTCTCGGGCCTGGGCCCCGAAGTGCAGGCTGAAGCAGGGCGGATCAGGCAGGCGATCG
>JAJFUL010000325.1 GCA_021372425.1 Spirochaetaceae bacterium | reverse complement strand
TCCGGACCGCCGACAGGGCTGCCATCGCCGATGAGCCGAAGGATACGACAGCTGGCATGATCAGGCTCAAGACGGTCTGGCCCTTCCCCGATGCTGCCTTGAGGGAACTGACCAAGACGGCGCACACCATAGTCGTTCCTGAAATGAACCTCGGTCAGCTCGCCCTGGAAGTGGAACGAGTAGCGGGCTGCAATCGGAAGGTTGTCAAACTTGGTAAGGTGAACGGCGAGCTCTTCCACCCAGACGAAGTCTTCGCGACACTGAAGGAGGCCTTCTGATGGCGGAATTCCTCGATTATTTCAGAAAAGAAAGACTCCCTCACATCTGGTGCCCTGGCTGCGGCCACGGCACGGTGACCGGTGCGCTTGTCAGGGCAATAGACAGGCTCGGCCTGGACAAGAACAACATCGTCCTCGTCTCGGGAATCGGCTGCTCCTCGAGGGCTGTCGGCTATCTCGATTTCGATACGCTCCACACGACGCATGGGCGGGCGATCGCCTTTGCTACCGGTGTCAAGCTCGCGAGACCCGATCTCAAGGTGATCGTCATGACGGGCGATGGCGACTGTGCGGCTATTGGCGGCAACCACTTCATCCATGCTGCGCGAAGAAACATCGACATAACGACGATCATCATGAACAACTCCATATATGGCATGACGTCGGGGCAGTATTCGCCGACGACGCCGCACGGCATGTTCGCCACGACGGCACCCTATGGCAACGTGGAGTACGAATTCGACCTTTGCGAGCTTGCGAAGGCTGCAGGCGCCACCTATGTCGCAAGGGCCACAAGTTACCATGTCACGCTCCTCACTGACCTGATCGAGCAGGCCATCATGAACAAGGGTTTTTCGGTTGTCGAAGCGATGACACAGTGCCCGACGTATTTCGGCCGGAAGAACAAGATCGGAGGGCCGGTGGAAACGCTCAACTGGATCAAGGACCGAACCGTGAATGTCAAGGCCGCGTCCTCGCTGCCGCCCGAAAAGCTCCAGGGCAAGATGCTTATCGGCGAGCTGTACAAGGCGGAAAGACCCGAGTACACCGCTTCTTACATGGAGATGTCGGCCAAGGTCCAGAGAACTTACAATGACAATTTCAAGTACAAGGGAGGAGATCGCGGATGCGAGTTGAATTCAGACTGAGCGGTTCGGGCGGGCAGGGCTTGCTGCTGGCCGGCATCGTCCTCGCCGAAGCTGCGATCGTCGACGGCAAGAATGCCGTGCAGACCCAGAGCTATGGCCCCGAGGCCCGCGGCGGATCGAGCAAGGCCGAGGTCATCATTTCCGACGAAGAAATCGATTATCCCAAGGCGACCGATCCGGACTACCTCCTTGCATTGACGGACGATGCCTACCAGACCTATGGCTCCCTCATGAAGAAAGGCACCATCATAACAGACTCAAGCGTGAAACTGGACCCGAAGATGGGTGTCAAAACCATCGTCCTGCCCATACTTCAGACCGCCAGGGAAGCGGTCGGCAAGCAGGTGGTGGCCAATATCGTCGCGCTCGGGGCCCTTGGCGGTGTCTCCGGCATCGTATCGAGACAGGCGCTCGAGCAATCGGTGCTTTCGCGCGTACCCAAGGGGACGGGCGAGCTCAATCTGAAGGCGCTTGCCGCGGGACTCGCCCTTGCTGAAAAAGCCATTTCCTGATTTTGAGGAGAAGATCATGAGCGACAAGGAAGAGCTCCGGAAAGCGCGCGACGCGTGGGACGAAAAGACTGCAAAGGCCATGGCCAGGTTTCCTGAACGGAAGGCCAAGTTCGTCACTGGATCGGATGCGCCGGTCAACCGGCTGTATACGCCTCTCGACCTTTCTGACCAGGATTATATCAAGGACCTTGGTATGCCGGGCGAATTCCCCTTCACGCGCGGGGTTCAGTCGACGATGTATCGCGGACGTCTGTGGACCATGCGCCAATATGCAGGTTTCGGAACGGCGGAGGAATCGAATGCCCGCTACAGATACCTGCTCGCGCAAGGGCAGACGGGGCTCTCTGTCGCTTTCGACCTGCCGACGCAGATCGGCTATGATTCGGATCATGCGCTCGCGGCTGGCGAAGTCGGGAAAGTGGGCGTTGCCATCGATTCCCTCGAGGATATGGAGACGCTTTTCAGTTCGATCCCGCTGGACAAGGTTTCGACGAGCATGACGATAAACGCGCCCGCAGCGGTGCTGCTGGCCATGTATATCGCGGTGGCGGAGAAGCAGGGCGTGCCGGCGAAAGCTCTCGAAGGGACTATCCAGAACGATATTCTCAAGGAATATGTAGCCCGCGGCACTTATATCTTCCCGCCCGAGCCTTCCATGAGGCTGATCACCGATATTTTCGCCTATTGCTCGGCGGAAGTGCCCAACTGGAACACGATTTCCATTTCCGGCTACCACATCAGGGAAGCCGGCGCAACAGCCGTCCAGGAGGTCGCCTTTACGCTCGCGGATGGTATCGCCTATGTCGATGCGGCCATCAAGGCGGGGCTCGATGTCGATGAATTCGGGCCGCGGCTTTCCTTTTTCTTCAACGCGCACAACGACCTTTTCGAGGAAGTGGCAAAGTTCCGCGCCGCGCGACGGGTTTGGGCGCACATCATGCGGGACCGCTTCCATGCAAAGAACCCGAAGAGCCTGATGCTGCGCTTCCATACGCAGACGGGCGGTTCGACGCTCACGGCGCAGCAGCCTAAGAACAACGTGGTTCGCGTAGCCATACAGGCGCTGGCTGCAGTGCTCGGCGGCACACAGTCGCTGCACACCAACTCTATGGACGAAGCGCTGGCCCTTCCCTCGGAGGAATCTGTCAAGCTGGCCCTGCGGACGCAGCAGATCCTGGCATACGAATCGGGCATCGCAGAGACGGTCGACCCGCTCGCCGGCTCCTATTATGTGGAGAGCCTCACTTCCTCGATCGAGAAGGGTGTGAACGCTTATCTCGATCGGATCGATGCGATGGGTGGAGCGGTCAAGGCGATAGAGCAGGGCTTCATCCAGCAGGAAATTCAGGACTCGGCCTATGCCTGGCAGATGGATATGGAGAGGGGCGACCGCGTCGTCGTGGGGCTCAACAAGTTCCAGGCGAAGGAAGAGCCGCCGAAAGGCTTGCTGCGCGTCGATCCCTTGGTAGGTGAACGGCAGATCGCCAAGTTGAAGGCGCTGAAGGCGCGACGCGACAATGCGGCCGTCGATGCGGCGCTGGCGAGGCTGAAAGTCGCGGCGCAGGGCACTGACAACCTGATGCCGCCGATTCTCGATGCAGTGAAGGCATATGGGACGCTGGGGGAAATTTGCGATGTACTTCGCGGCGTCTTTGGCGAATACAGCCCAAGCGTGATGTTCTAGGCGGGAGGGGGACGGAATGGACAGGAAAATCCGCGTCGTTGTTGCAAAACCGGGCCTCGACGGCCATGATCGCGGTGCGAAGGTCATTGCGAGAGCCCTGCGCGATGCAGGTATGGAAGTCATTTATACGGGCCTGAGGCAAACGCCCGAGCAGATCGTGGATACCGCCTTGCAGGAAGATGCCGATGTCATAGCTCTTTCGATTCTTTCGGGTGCGCACAATCACCTTTTCCCGAGGGTCACCGAACTGCTTGCAGAAAAAGGCGTCGACGACATCCTTGTCTTCGGCGGCGGGGTCATCCCCGAAGAAGATATCCCCTTTCTCAAATCGAAGGGAATAGCGGAAATCTTCGGGCCGGGCACTCCGACTCAGGTGACTGTCGACTTCATCAAGACGAATGTGAAGCGAAAGTAGGGCGGGGAGGCATCGATGGATGATTCCTGTGCGGCCCTTGCGGAACAATGCGTCGCCGGCAACATCCGGGCCATTGCGCGCTTCATCACGCTCCTCGAGAATGAGGATACGCAGGCATTCGCCGCGCTGAATTACTTCAAGGACAGCGGACAGGCGGCGCAGGTCATCGGGATCACCGGGCCGCCGGGATCGGGGAAAAGCACGCTTACAGACAAGCTTGTCGCTGGATTCAGGGCGCAGGGAAGGCGGGTCGGGGTGCTTGCGGTCGATCCTTCGAGCCCTTTCTCGGGCGGGGCAATCCTGGGGGACCGCTTGCGGATGCAGCGGCATGCCACCGATCCCGGCGTCTACATTCGCAGCCTCGCTTCGCGCGGTGCGCTTGGCGGCGTTTCGCGCGTGACGGGAGCGGCGGTCCAGGTACTTGAAGCGGCTGGCTATGACAGGATTCTCATAGAAACGGTCGGGGTTGGACAATCCGAAATCGATATCGTCAAGATTGCCGATTGCGTGGTCCTCGTCTCTGTACCAGGGCTGGGCGATGAAATCCAAATACTGAAAGCGGGCATCATGGAAATCGGCGACATTTTTGTCGTCAATAAGGCCGACAGGGATGGCGCGGACAGGGTCGTGCGCGAAATCCGCGCGATGCTGGAGACGCAATACATGTTGGCCGCAGGGCAGAAGCCTCATGCCGAGCCCGATACCCTCGCAGGCCGCATGTTTGAAGAGAGCGTGACAGGGCACCATGGGAATACGGGAGGGCATGTGGATGGGTATGGGGATGCGCCTGGCGCAGCTCCGGTTCTCAAGACGATCGCTGAAAATGGGGAGGGGGTTGCCGACCTTATAAAGGCCATCGAAGGTCATTTTGCCAGGGGAATTTCCTCGGGCGCGATGGCGAGCCGCCGCCTGGAACGTGTGCGATCGCAGTTGCAGGACCTGGTGTCCGCTCAGGTGATGCAGAGCATCGCCGGGGAGAAGGGCTCAGGCTCTCTCGACGATTTGGCAACACAGGTCGTGGAACGCAGGCTGGACCTCTATTCAGCTTCAAAATTGTTGCTCTCGCGATATTTTCAAGGAGAAAAGCGATGAAACCACTAAAACTGGACCATGTTGGCATTGCGGTCGAAAAAATAGACGCCTCGCTTCCTGTCTGGGAAGGCATAATGGGCATTGCCCTGAACGGTGTGGAGGAAGTGGCCGAACAGAAGGTAAGGACAGCTTTCCTTCCCGTCGGAGGCACCGAGATCGAGCTTCTCGAATCAACGGATCCCGAGGGCCCGATCGGCAAGTTCATCGCTGCCCGTGGCCAAGGCATTCAGCATCTGGCTTTCAGGGTGGAAAATATCGACGAGGCGCTTGCTGAGCTCAAAGCCAAGGGCGTCCGTCTCATCGACGAGCAGCCGCGCTATGGTGCGGGCGGCGCGCGAATTGCCTTTCTCCACACCAAGTCCACAGGCTGCGTTCTCATTGAACTCTGCGAGCGCAAAAAATCCTGAAGGGCCCGGACCTTGTGCCGGGCGAGCTCCTCCCCGCGTTGGGCCTTAAAACGATATTTACTTTATAGATAAACGAATCTAATGACATTTCTTTTTAATTTTTGATCGGGTCTCTTGATGTTCTTAATATAATAGATATTGTATATTAAAAAATAATTATGACCTGTTGCGGTAAAAT
>JAJFUL010000307.1 GCA_021372425.1 Spirochaetaceae bacterium | reverse complement strand
GTCGTCCCGGCGGAGCGGAGACGAGTCTCGGTGGAGCCGGGACGACGCCTCGCCACGAAAAAGATGCACCGCAGATTGTATCAGGCCTGTATCAGGGCTTTACCTCGGGCTCGCCGATCTGCATCCTTTTTGCGAACGCCGACACGAAATCAGAAGACTATGATGAATTCAGGGCCATGCCTCGGCCAGGGCATGCCGATTTTACGGCTGGCCTAAAATATGGCGGATTTTCGGACATGCGGGGATCCGGGCATTTTTCGGGCCGGCTCACGGTGGGGCTTGTCGCCGCTGGTGTCGTAGCAAAAAAACTTCTTGGAAAAGTGTTTTTCAACACGAGCATAGTGGCAGCCGTCGGGCAGCGCAACGTAGCGCCCGCCGTCGCGGCCGCTACGCGCGACGGCGACTCTGTTGGCGCCGTCGCCGAAACGCGGGTTTCGGCGCTGCCCGCCGGCCTGGGCGAGCCATTTTTCGACAGCTGCGAAAGCACGATTGCCCATATCCTCTTTTCGATCCCCGGCATCAGGGGCGTCGAATTCGGTGATGGCTTCGCCGCTGCCGCCATGAGAGGTTCCGAACACAATGATCCTTTCATCGATAAAGACGGCTCCACTTCAAAAAACGGAGCAGGCGGCATCAACGGCGGCATATCGAACGGCAACGAGCTAGTCGTCCGTGTCGCCTTCAAGCCGACCTCGTCCATCTCTAAACCCCAGGAAACCTACGATTTTAGCCAGCAACGGATGACTACCCTCTGCATTCATGGCCGACACGATGCATGCATCGCCCTGCGGGGAGCAGTTGTCGTGGAAAACGCGACCGCCATAGCCCTAGCCGAGCTTTTCCTTGCCGCCCAGGCTGGCACTCCGGCTTTAGCCAGACCTACAGGAGCATATCATGACGCTTGACGACCTTCGGCTGGACATCGATAAAATCGATGCCAGGATACTTTCCCTTCTCAATGAGAGGATGGAAAGGGCGATACTGACAAAAAAATTCAAGACTTCGATCGAAGACAAGCCCCGCGAGACTGCACTGCTCGACAAGATCCGCCGCACAAGCCATTGCCTCGTCGAACCCAATTTCGCCGGTGACATTTACGCCAAGATCCTGGATGAAAGCAAACGCCTTCAGGCGATGAATCTCGACACGATCGGATTCCAGGGCGAACATGGGGCTTTCAGCGAAATGGCATCCAAGGCCTATTCGCCCGACAATGCCACTATACCCTGCAAAGAGTTCGCCGATGTCTTCGAAGGTGTGGAATCCGGCCTCTTCAGCTTGGGCATCGTGCCCGTAGAGAACACGCTTGGCGGCCTCGTTGAACCTGTCAACGCATTCCTGATTAATACAAACCTGAAGATAATCGCTGCAATCAATCTTCCCGTCCGGCATTGCCTCGTCGCCCCGCAAGGTGCGGATCACCGTGAGCTCCGCCTTGTTTGGTCCCATTCACAGGCATTGACCCAGTGTCGCAATTTCCTTCTTCGCAACCATCTCGAACCTGTCCCTTATTACGACACGGCAGGCGCAGCGAAAGCCATCGCGGAGAATCAGCCAAAGGGGGTCGCCGCCATATCGAGTCGCCTTGCGGCTGAACTCTATGGCCTGGACATCATCAAGGAAGATATCCAGGACTCAATGAACAACCGTACCCGGTTTTTCGTCCTCGCACGAAGCAATGACCAGGATGGCGGAGACAAATGCTCCATAGTTTTCACGGCAGGAGACAAGGCTGGTTCGCTTTTTGCCATTCTCGAAGTCTTTGCCAGGGCTGGCATCAATCTCACCCGGATCGAGTCTATCCCCGACAAGCCGGGCTCTTATGCCATATTCATCGATCTTGAAGGCTCTTCCAAAGATCCCCGTGTTGAGGAGTCTCTGGAAAAAGTCTCGACCATGGCCAATGGCTTCAGGCTTCTTGGCTGTTACAGAGAAGCGAGGATGGTATCATGAAGCTGCTGATAATAGGTACCGGCAAGATGGGCGCATGGCTCACCGAGGAGCTCTGCTGGAATCACGAGGTCTGGGCTTATGACACCGATCCGATCCGGATGAAATACTTTATGCACGTCAACCGCCTCAGCGATCTGCGCGATATCGATGCAGTGCGGCCGCAGATGGTCATCAATTGCGTTGCACTGGGCAGCACTATCGATGCGTTCGAATCAGTCCTGCCGTACATTCCGGGCGACTGCATTCTGTCCGATATCGCTTCCGTCAAGACCGGACTTTACGATTATTACCTGAAGACAGGGCACCCTTTCGTTTCGACCCACCCCATGTTCGGGCCGACGAATGCCAATTTCCATGATCTGCATGAAGAAAATGCCATTATCATCGCGGAATCCTGTAAGGAAGGCAAGGAATTCTTCCGCCAGTTCTATGGCGGCCTGAACCTGAGGCTTTTCGAATACAGCTTCGACGAGCACGACCGAACGGTGGCCTACTCCCTCGCTACGCCTTTCGCATCGACGATGGTCTTTGCCGCCTGCATGAAGAAGCAGGAAGCGCCGGGCACAAATTTCAAAAAGCACATGGCTATCGCAAAAGGCCTGCTCTCCGAGGACGACCGCCTGTTGACCGAAATCATGTTCAATGATTACACGATCCGCCAGCTCGAACTGATCAACTCCAAATTGTCTTACCTCACGCATATAATCCGTCAGAAGGATTACGAGGAAATGTCGAAGTTCTTGGAAGCGTTGAGGAAGAATATCGCCGATTGAGCGCCCGGCCTTTTGGCTCCGCGCTGCTGGTTCAGGCAGGCATCAAACCCAAACCAGTCGCTAAAGGCTGATGCTTTCCATATCCTCAAAAAATCCCGGCCATGATTTGGCAACACATTCGCTGTTCCTGATGACAACCTGTCCGTCGCAGGCCAGTGACGCAGCCTCGGCTGCCATGGCGATCCGGTGGTCATTTCTCGGGTCGACCATGCCGCCTGCCAGTCGTCCTCCTTCGATAACGAGAAAATCCTGTTCCAGCCAGGCCTTGCCACCCAGCGCAATGAGCATATCTTTCAGCGTCTCGGCCCTGTTGCTTTCCTTGCCGTGGAGTCGGTGGATTCCCCCAATTGCTGACCGCCCACCGCAAGCTACGGCCAGGGCTGCCAGCGGCGGGAAAAGGTCCGGGCAATCGGTCGCGTCGAATTTGAAGGCCTTGAGCTTGCCTTTTTCCACGGTGAGGCCACCACTGTCCACGCTGATTTTGGCTCCCGCACGGCAGGCAACATCCACAACGGCCTTGTCTGGCTGTTCCGAATCCATGCTCAGCCCTGTGATGCGGAGCCCCGTTTCTGCGCCAGCCATGGCGGCCATGACGACAAGGAATGCACCTGCGCTCCAATCACCCTGGATGGTTATATCTGCAGGCTGGTATCGCTGTTTTCCGGAAATGCTGAATTGGCTGTATTCCTTGTCCTTTGAAATCCTGATTCCGAATTGGGCGCACGTCCCAATTGTCAGGTCGAGGTATCCACGGCTGGCAACATTGCATACCGAGATAAGGCTATTCTCCCTGGCCAGTGGCAAGGCCATAAGCAACCCTGTCAGGAACTGGGAGCTGTCACCGGCATCCATGCAGAGGTTGCCGCCGTGGAGTGGCCCGCGGAGCTTGAGAGGAGCATGCCCCGCCACTGTTTCCACGAGGACTCCCAACTCGGGCAATGCGGTCTCGACCATCCGCATCGGTCTTCTATCCAGGCTCCCGCTGCCTTCCATGACGATGCTATCGCTCAGTAGTGCCGCAATCGGGGCGAACATTCTCATGCACAATCCGGATTCCCCGCATGAAAGGTGCAGCTCTCCAGGCAGCACACCCGATGCAGCGCTGCCAGACTGGCCCGAGAACCGCGGCGAACCTTCTATTTCAAGCATCCCCGGCTTCTGCGACACCTTGGCGCCAAGCGATTGGACTATTTGAAGGGCTGCCTGCGCATCATCACAGAGCGTGGAAAAGCGCACTCTCGTAACACCTTCTGCCAGCATGCCACCGGCTATTGCCCTCTGCAGCTGGCTTTTGGAAGAGGGAACGCCGATAGTCCCCCCAATCGTCCTTTGCATCCTCTTGATATCCATGTACAGAGTATAGCTGAAAGCCGGGCAGCCACTGAAGCGGCAAACAGCAATAGAGAGCATGAAAAACAAAAAGAGGGGCTGCCGATTTTGGCAGCCCCTCTTGGCATCTTTCAAATCTGATGCTTACACAAGTCCCTGGGCGATCATGGCATCCGCAACTTTCTTGAACCCGGCGATGTTCGCGCCCACAACGTAGTTGCCTGCATGGCCGTACTTGGTTGCTGTCTCGACGCAGCTCCTGTGTATATTGATCATGATCTCATGCAGCCTCGTATCGACTTCCTCTGCACTCCACGCGAGCCTCATGGAGTTCTGGCTCATCTCGAGCCCGGATGTCGCGACGCCGCCTGCATTCGCAGCCTTGCCCGGTGCGAATGGAATGTTCTTGTCGATGAAGAGTTTCCATGCTTCGGGCGTGCATCCCATATTGCTGACTTCGACCACCGTCTTGACGCCGTTGGCAATCAAGGTCCTTGCATCTTCGCCATTCAGTTCATTCTGGATGGCACAGGGCATCGCAACGTCAACCTTCTGCTCCCAAGGCTTCTTTCCGGCAATGAACTTGGCCTTCGGGAATTTCTTGACGTAGTTTTCGACCTTGTTCCTGTCGATGACCAGCATTTCTTCCATGTAATCCCACTTTTCCTGGGTTCCGACGCCATCCGGATCAAATATGTAGCCGTCCGGACCGGAAATCGTCACTACTTTTGCCCCGAGCTGTGAGGCCTTCTGGCAGACTCCCCAAGCGACATTGCCAAAGCCCGATACAGAGACGCTCTTTCCTTCAATCGTATCGTTTTTGGTCTTGAACATTTCCTGTGCAAAATAGGTGGCGCCGAAGCCTGTCGCCTCCGGGCGCACAAGAGAACCACCGAAGCCAAGGCCTTTGCCTGTCAGCACGCCGGTGAATTCTCCCTGGAGTCTCTTGTACTGACCGAACAGGTAGCCGATTTCCCTTCCGCCAACGCCGATATCGCCAGCCGGCACATCCGTGTCGGGGCCGATGTGCCGGAACAACTCAGTCATGAAGCTTTGGCAGAACCTCATGATTTCGTTATCGCTCTTGCCGTTCGGGTCGAAATCCGATCC
>JAJFUL010000293.1 GCA_021372425.1 Spirochaetaceae bacterium | reverse complement strand
GAGAAGAGCGATAGGGCCATGAGGAAGGAAAAGACGAAAACGATCAGGAGGGCCGAAGTTGAGGCGTTGAAAAACATGATGTTTTGCAGGCCGAACGGTTTCAGAGCGCCATATTGGGCGAGACTCGATTGGACTAGGACGTAGCCGATATCCGCGATGACAAAAGCGGCCAGGAACAGGATGCCTATGGTTTTCAGCAGGCCTTTCGCGGTCTTCATCTCGCGCCTGGAAGGAAGCGACAGGTCCAGGGTCGTTCTCGTAAAAAGCCATGCGAGACTTGCGAATCTTGATTTCATTGGCTACCTATTTCTGTGAGTCATCGGAATCGACAAGCTCGAGGAACAGCTGTTCGAGGCTGTCATCGGAAGACTTCCCATTCCGCAGGGAGCGCAGGTCATCGAGGGTACCGGTGAAGAGAATTCTACCCTTGCTGATTATTGCGAGGCGGTCGCAAATCTTCTCGGCAACCTCCATGACATGGGTCGAGAAGAAGACGCATTTTTCCGCCCTGGTCCGCTCACGCATGATCTCCTTCACATGGAAGGAGGCTTCAGGATCGAGGCCGACCATAGGTTCATCCAAAATCCAGTCATGTGGATCGTGGACAAGGCTCGAAATGATCGAAACCTTCTGCTTCATGCCTCTGCTCAGGCTTCCGATAGGGTTGGACAGCACATCGGCGATTTCGAAAGCTTCTGCCAACGATTCGATACGTGCCTTGCGCTCGTCCGATGGAACCCGGTAGATATCGGCGACAAAATCGATATATTCGCGGGCCTTCAGCCTGTTGAACATTTCTGGATTGTCGTTCACGAATCCGATCTGACTTTTCGCCTCCATCGGGGAATCGTGCATGGAGATGCCATCGATTTTCACCATTCCTTGATCGGGCTCGAGTGCGCCGCAGGCCATCTTGATGGTGGTAGTCTTGCCGGCGCCGTTCGGTCCCAAAAAACCGAAGATGATTCCGTCGGGTACGGTCAGCGAGAGGGTGTCGACGGCTTTCCGTTCGCTTTTCGCATAGGTTTTCGACAATGCATTCAATTCGATCACAATGGTACCTGCTGAAGTTGAGTATAGCTCCGGGCCGGAGGAATTTCCACTTCCCGTATTCTATTTCCGGGCGCATAATGATGCCGAAACGCGGAGACAAGGAGACAAGGATGCTGATAAATGAACTTGTACATATCATTCCTGGCGAAGTGGCAGGAGAAATCACCGGGGAAGGCGAAATCTCCGGGGGCTATACTTCGGATCTCCTGTCCGATGTGATGGCGCATGCACAAAGTGGTCAGGCGCTCATCACCATACAGGCACACAAGAACACGGTGGCGGTGGCCAGCCTCGTGGGGCTTCCCGCGATCATCGTATGCAATGGCAGGGAATTGCCGGACGACATGGTCCAGTCGGCAAGGGAAGAGGGCATAGCCATCTTCCGGACCGGCCTTGATCAATATGAAGTCTCTGGCCGGCTGTGGGAGGCCTTCCATAAATGATTGTGCGTGCAGATCTGCACAATCACTCATGCTTGAGCCCCTGTGCAAGTCTCGAAATGTCGCCATCACGCATTGCGGCCGCCGCGCGCGCAGGCGGCGTGCGGATACTGGGGCTCACGGACCACAACGCAGCCTTCAACTGCCCGGCGTTTGCGGTCGCCTGCGCGCGCGAAAGCCTTCTGCCGTTTTTTGGCATGGAACTGAACCCACGCGAGGAAGCGCATCTGCTGGTTCTGTTCGCCGCGCCGCGCCAAGCACTGCAGTTCGCTCGCAGCCTGGACCCCCTGCTTCCCGACATACCGCTGCGGCCCGAAGTACTTGGCGACGAAGTAGTAGTCGATGCCGACGAGAATGTGTTGGGCCTGTACGGCCGCTGGCTTGGCGCGGCGCTCGACACAAGCTTCGATGAGCTGGCCTCCCTAGCGGCCAAAGCTGGTGCCCTCGTCATCCCGGCCCATGTGGACAGGCCTGCGATGTCGGTCTATAGTCAGCTTGGCTTTCTTCCCGAGGGGCCCTACGATGCAGTTGAATCGATTGGCCGTCTGCCCGCCGCCCTTTGCGGCGATCACGCCGTCATTTCAGGATCCGATGCTCATTATCCAGAACACGTGGCCCGGCGTTCTTTTGAAATAGACCTTCCTGACGATTCCCTGTTCGAGTTTCAGGAACAGCTGAAGGCTTTTTTCTGCTCCGCCGGGTTGTGCGCAGGCGCCTTGCCTGCCACGCCTTCACCCGAAGATTCTGCTGCGAGGTCGCTTTGGGATGAGCTTCTCGGCCTTCCAATATTGAGCCTCTATCCCGAGAAAGCGGCGCTCGATTTCATGGAAATCTTCCGGAAAGCCCTGCGTGAAAAAAGAGTCAAACCCACGCATGTCAGCCGTCCTCTTGTCAGCTAAAAC
>JAJFUL010000010.1 GCA_021372425.1 Spirochaetaceae bacterium | reverse complement strand
GGTCACTGTCTTGGCGAACCTGGCCTTCATCCCCAGCTTGATCTCTTCGAAACACAAACCTCTGTTTTCGATGCTCATATCTTCGATCTCCTTCAAATCGAGCAAATAATATCCATTTGGAAAAACAGTGTCAATATATTTTTATAGATAAAATAATATAAATAAATGACTATATAGAGACCTTGCTTGCCGGCTGGCTGGCACGCAGGCAATGGGGTATAGTCAGGGCATGGAAAAGAATAGCCTGGCCGAAACTGTCTGTTCTCTCGACGCTGGCGAACTATCGCCGGAACCTGCTATTTTCGTCGTGTTCGGGGCGACAGGCGATTTGGCCCGCAGGAAAATCTTCCCCGCCCTTTTCGATCTGTTCGAGGGGAAGATCCTGCCCGAAGCGACGAGAATAATCGGCTTCGCGCGCAGGCCGTTGGGTGCCGAGCAATTCAGGGCAGGGTTGAGGGAAGGATGCGCCGCCCATTCGCGCCATGCGGATTTTTCCGAGACCGAGTGGACCAGTTTTTCACGCAGAATACAATACCTGCCCTCGGACCTCGATGATGCGGCTGGATATAGGAGACTGGGGGAGATCATGAGCGGCGAGGAACCTGAATTCTGGGGCGATGCACCCAACGTTGCCTTAAAGCCGCCGCTTCCCGTCAATGCCTTGTATTATCTCGCAGTCGCTCCGGAATACTTTGATGTCATCGCCCGGAGGCTTGGGGAAGCTGGGCTGGGTTCTCAGCCCAGCCGCGGGGCAAGTTCAGCAGGCAGTACAGAACCCCCTTTCGGATGGCGGAGGTTGGTAGTCGAAAAGCCCTATGGACGCGATGGGGCGAGCGCGGCGGCACTCACTTCCCTGCTTCACCGATACTTCCGCGAGCGCGACATCTATAGGATCGACCATTACCTGGGCAAGGAAACGGTCCAGAACCTGCTCTATCTGCGTTTCGCCAACTCGATTTTCGAGCCATTATGGAACAGGAACTACATCGATTCCATCGATATTTCAGTATTCGAGACCGAGGGAATCGGCACGAGGGGTGGCTATTACGACTCCGCCGGCGCGGCGCGCGACATGCTGCAGAACCATCTCATCCAGCTGCTCTGCCTGGTCGCCATGGAACCACCGGCAACACTCAAGCCGGAAAGCATCCGCAGCGAGAAGGTGAAGGTGCTGGCTTCGGTGGCGCGCCGCGCCGGCGGGCAATTGCTTGCGCGTTCGAGGCGCGGGCAGTATTCGGCTGGCCTGACTGGCGAAAGTGCCCCTGCTTACCGCGAGGAGGCAAAGGTGCGGCCGGACTCGACGACCGAAACCTATGTTTCCTTGCTTCTTGAGCTGGATAACTGGCGCTTTTCCGGAGTTCCGATCACACTGACGACCGGCAAGGCCGTTTCGCGAAAGGAAAGCGAAATCCGTATCCAGTTCAGGAAACCGCCAGCCACGCTGTTTGCAGCGCAGTGCGGCGATGCCCTGCACCCCAATTCACTGACGATACGAATCCAGCCTGATGAAGGCGTGTACCTTGAATTCAATGCAAAGGTCCCTGGCCAGCCTGCCATCAAACCGAACAGCCTGCGCTTCAGCTACCGCGAAGTGGCCGATTACATGCCGGAAGCTTATGAGCGGCTCATCGCGGATGCCCTGGCAGGCGATTCGACCCTCTTCATCAGGGCTGACGAGTCCGAACAGGCCTGGAAGATCATAGATGCGCTGGAAGATGCCTGGGCTGCGGCAAATCCTGAAGCAGCCCCGGAGCAGGGAGGACTTTTCTCCTACTCTTTCGGAGCGGAACCGGAAAGCCTTCCCTGTGCATCAGATTGCAGTGCTGGAGCACTGGATGGGAGAATTCATTGTCATGAATCTTGAAATCCGTCTCTTCAATACTCAATCTGAATGGATTGAAAGCGTGACCCGGGAAGTCGCTGCACGGATGGAAGAGACCGCCACCAAGGGCAAGCGGGATTTCCACCTTTGCCTGGCCGGCGGCTCTACCCCGAAGCCTGTCTATGAGGCATTGGCATCGGACGCGCGCATCGCCCCGCTTGCCTCAGCCCTGCAGGTCCATATCTGGCCTGGCGACGAGCGGGTCGTGCCTGCCAATAGTCCGCAGCGCAATGGCGCCATGATCACCGCGGCCTTTGCACGCGCTTCTTCCACATGGGCGAATCCGCCGCTTTTCCATCTCTGGCCTGAGCAACAGGACCCAGCGGCCGCCTGTGCAGCTTTTTCTCTGGAACTCGAATCCATGCTCAGCGACAGCCCGGTTTTCGACCTCAGCCTTCTGGGCATGGGTGATGACGGCCACACCGCGGGCCTGTTCACCATCGCCGATGCCACCGGACAAGACCGCTTTGACTACGCCGGCTGCTTAAGACATGCCGGTTTCGCCTTCCCGACAATAGCCCCAAGCGAGCCACAATCCAGAATGACCCTTTCCGGCCAGGTGCTGCGCGATTCGGCAGCGCAGATGATCCTGACTCGCGGCCCGGCCAAGCTCCGGCTTCTGGAAGACATCGCCGCCGGCAGGCGACAGCTGTCCCTCTCCTTCGCCTTGCGTCCAGGAGCAGTTGCCTGTCATTGCAGACCTATCTAAGGCGGTTACACGTCCAGCTCCCGGACAATGTCGATCACGCTTCCGTCGCGCCATTCCACAAGGGCAACGGGTCGTTCCTTGAAATGAGGAGCCTCTGGAACGCCGGTAATCTTCTGCACATCATGCATCAGCTCTTCGAGGCTGACCAGCGGCAGTCCAGAGCCAGTGACTTTTTCGACGAGATCCTCGCGGATTGGATTTATCGCGATGCCTCTTTCCGTGACTATCACATCGACATATTTGCCGGGACAGGTCAAAGTCGTCACCTTTTCCCGGATCACGGGAATCCGCTTGCGGAATGAAGGTGCCGTGATGATCGTGCAGCCAGCGCTGGAGGCGGCATCCGTATGCCCTCCGATGCCGTGCAGCAGCAGCCCATCGGAATGCGTGTTAACGTTGACGTTGAAATCGATATCTACTTCCGTCGCTCCCAGAATCGCAACATCCAGCATATCCGCCACGCAGCCTTTTGCCAGAGGCCCATAGGAGGCATAGGGATCTGACTCGATGTGATTCGGGTTTTCCGCGCAGGAGCGGACTGCCTCGAGATCAAAACTCTGCAGATCAATTATGCTTCCAAGCAGGCCTTCGTTCAGGAGCCCGACCAGGGCCCCCGTACCCCCGCCATGGGCAAAGGCAGCCTTGACACGGGCTTCCCTCATCCTCTTGGCAAGGAAGACGATCGCGGCTAGCGAAATGCCTCCTGCGCCGGCCTGAAACGAGAATCCGTCTTTCATTATCCCGGCGGTCTCGATGAAGCGCGCTGTCGTTTCAGCGATGATGAGCTGCGTCGGACTGCGGGTGAGCTTTGTTGTGCCAAAATTGATTGCCGCATTGTCACCAATCGATTCGACCTCGAGGACGTAATCGACGTTCGAGCCCTGGATCGACCAGTGCTGACAGGGATAAGGTACGAGCCCATCCGTGATGACCACAACGCAGGCAGCATTTTGTGAGTCAGGGCGCGCATATCCCAAGGGTCCACAGGCCGATTTCCCGGAAAGACCATTGGCATTTCCGAAAGAATCGGCGCAGGGGGCCGCAATGAAGGCAACATCGATTTTCAGCTCGCCGGCGGCGATGGCCCGCTGCCTGTCGCCATGTGAGCGGAGGATGCAGACTTCTTCAATCTCGCCGTGCGAACAGGCAGATCCGATGGATCCATTCATGGAACTTTCAATACGGCTGATCACGCCGGAACGGATATAAGGCAGCAAAGCGTCGTGCACGGGAAAGAGCGAAGTGGCGGCCAACCTGAGTCCGCGAACACCGCGAGCAGCCAGCCTGCTCACGACTTCGTTGACGATCCTGTCTCCATTGCGCAGATGATGGTGGAAAGAGATAGTGGCTCCGTCGCGGATGGACAGACGGTCCAGAAGCTCGTCCCAGCTTGCGACGCGCTTGTCGAGTCGCCTGCGGGCGATTTGTGCACAGTCCCCAGCACAGGGTTTCTTTTTCCCGGGGACAAACCGAGTGACTGCCTCCATGTCCCCATATGGCCTAAGTATCCTGCCGGCGATCTCGGTCGGGATGGCACGTCCAAGCGAATTCGTTGTCCACTCCATTCAAGGCTCTCCAGCATATTCGCGGATTACGGCGCGTGCTCTCTCGACGACAGGGGCGTCAACCATCCTTCCATTCACCGAGAGGCTCCCCTTTCCCTTGCCTGAGGCTTGTTCATACGCCTCGACCACTTCAAGCGCATCTCTGTATTCTTCCTCGGTAGGGCGGAAGGCGGCATTGGCCACAGGGACCTGCAGCGGATGCAGGATGGCTCTCCCCGAGAAACCCAGCGCCCTTGCTTCCCTGCATGAAGCAGCGAGGCCGGCCTCATCCTCGATATCGGAGAACACCGAATCGAGCGCATCGATACCGGATGCGTGCGCTGCCAGCACAATCATCTCGCGCGCCATGAGGCTTTCGGTGCCTTTCGGCACATTGCACTCGGGGTCCGGAACTGCATGAATGTCGCGGATAAAATCCTCTTTCCCGAAGCAGATGGCTACATTTCGCCGTGAAGCTGAGGCTATCCTGTCCGCAGCCAGGATTCCCCGTGCGGTTTCGACCAAAGGCACCAGGAAAATGCTGCCTCTCGGGATCCCTGCGGATTCCTCGAGCCGGCCAATCTCCTCATCCGCCTGCTTTATATCCTGGGCTGACTCGCATTTGGGCAAAACGATGACATGGGGTATCGCCGGCACGATTTCCGCCAGATCATCATACCCGAAGGGCCCGGAAAGAGGATTTATCCTGACCATGATTTCGCAGGCTCCAAGCATCTTGTTTCCGAGAAGCGTATTCCGGACAAGGATCCTGGCATCCACTTTGCGTTCGGGCACCACCGAATCCTCGAGGTCGAAAAGGAGACAATCAGCACCGAACAGATCGGCATTGATAAAAAAATGAGGCTGATTTCCCGGAAGATAGAGCCTTGTCCTGCGCGATCTTTGCCTCGAAGAGGGGCCGCGCACGAGTGGCACAGGAATAGCCGACTCTTTTCGCTTCCGACATGAAAAACCTGCCTTCCACAGTGCCGCTTCGATCCGCGCCGCCACCGTCTCGCCGAGGGCACCATCATCATCCACTTCGATACAGCCGGATTTGACGCCAAAATCCAAGGCGATTCGCAAGGCGGCGGCCTTTATGGCAGTACCAAACAGGCTTTCTACACTCGATTTAACCGCGATCTCGAGTGGCCCTGGTCCCGGGATGTAGCTCGCCACGCAGTCGGATTTTGCATGGAGGCCGGCATCGCTCCTGCAATACTTCATTTCAGGTGTCATTACAGCTCCTCGATCAGGAAAGGACCATAAAGAGCCCTGGCACAGCGGATTGCTCCGCAGCCAGACATACCTGTCCCGTATGAATCATCATGGGCTTCGAGAACGACTTCACCGTCAATCGAAAGCGTTATGCGATCACCAACGATCTCCAGGCTGAGGGAATAATCCTTGTTGCGCTTCCAGGGATACTCTCTGTGCGCAAGCCTGGAAAAACCGCCGTCCTGCTTCAGAATCG
>JAJFUL010000275.1 GCA_021372425.1 Spirochaetaceae bacterium | reverse complement strand
CCATCGCATAAAGGCGCTCCTCGTGAGTGCAGTGGAAGATGCAGCCGACGAGTTCGGATGGGCTTACCTCGGTGCGGTCGGGACCTACATCGCCAACCGGCAACCTGAATTCGATCCAAGAAACTATGGATTCCGGAAACTAGGAGATTTGATAAAGGCTTCCAGTCTCTTCGATATCGATGAACGCGCGAATCCGATGGACCCGGGCAAGCAGGTATACCTGAAATTGAAGACAAAATCGCGGTAGGCGATCATCGCTGGGATCAGACTGGGGGAAAAGAGGAAACTTTGAGTTCCGCGGAAACAATGAAGCAACTCATCATGGCGGACAGGCTGCCCATCACGACAGCGGGCAGCCAAATCCGCCCGGTTTCCGGCTTCGTGCGGGTGGCGGTAACGGATGACATAGGACAGATTGCCTCCATGAGGGTCGCTTTCATCCGGCAGATAAAGAACCTGACCGAGGCCGAACAGGATGAGCTGCTCGACGCCCAGGCAGCCATGTTCCGCAGCGGGATGGACAATGGCTCCATACTGATGTGGGTCTATCAAGTTGGCGGGGAGATAGTCGGGTCAGCCGCACTCCTGTTCCGCCAGGCCAGAGGGCGCCCGGTGCAGGCCGAGCTCATGGCCGTCTATACGGTGGTCGCATACCGGCGCCAGGGCGTCGCAACGGCGCTTGTATGCGCAGCACTTTCCCATGCGCGTCAGATTGGCCTGGGTTCGGTCTCGCTCCAGCCTACCGGCGATTCATTCGAGCTTTACCGGTCGCTGGGATTTTTCGGCGACCATGAAAGCATGGTCATACAGTTCAGCACCTAGAGAGTTTCAGAAGGAAGCATGATAGGCTGTTGCGTATCCTCGAGGGCATCTCGCCACAGGCTACCCTCGGGATCGACCAGCTTTCGGCGCGAAACGGCTGCCTTTATCGGAATGTGCACGAATTCATCGTTCGTGTAGCCGATGATCAGCTTTGTCCGGCCTGCCATGGCCGCATGGACCGCATTGTTCCCCAGCCGTTCACAGTACATGGAATCGACTGGCTCCGCCCTTGCGGAGCGGATCATGTAGCTTGGGTCTATGTATTTCAGGTTGATTTCCAGGTTCTTCGAATTGAAATACTTTTGAATGGCGTCCTTCAGGTACAGGCCAATATCGCAAAGCTTCCTGTTCCCCGATGCATCATAGAGCTTCTCTTTTTCCGCAGGGGGCTGCCCGACAAGAAGTTCCTGCCCGGCACCTTCGGCCACCACGATGACAGCATGCCCACGGCGCCTCAGTCTCTTTTCCAGGTTCGCGAGCAGGCCGTCGGGGCCATCCATCTGGAATGGTACTTCCGGGATCAGGACGAAGTTGGCCTCGTGGACCGCCAGGACCGTGTGCACCGCGATGAAACCCGAATCGCGTCCCATCAGCTTGACGAGACCAATCCCATTCATCTGGGAATGAGCTTCCATATGCGCGGCGGCGACGGCTTCCGACGCCTTCGCGACGGCCGTGTCGAATCCGAAAGTCTTCTCCACGAACTCGATGTCGTTGTCAACTGTCTTGGGGATGCCTACCACGGCAATCTTGAGTCCACGCCTCTCGATTTCCTCCGCGATGGCCAGGGCGCCCTTCTGGGTGCCGTCGCCGCCGATCGCGAAGAGGATGTTCAGGTTCAGCTGCTCTATGGTGTTGACGATTTCGCCTGTCTTCTCGCCGCCACCGCGCGAGGTCCCGAGCATCGTGCCGCCGATCTTGTGGATATCGTCCACCACTTCAGGGTTCAGTTCCACAACATTGAATCCATATTCGGGCAGGAATCCCTTGTAGCCATAGCGGATACCCGAGATGCGGCGCACGCCATACAGGAACCAAAGGCTCCTGACGATTGCCCTGATCACATCGTTGAGCCCGGGGCAGAGGCCTCCGCAGGTGACGATGCCCGCATGGACATGCGAAGGGCTGAAATACATCTTCTCTCGTGGCCCCGCAACCTCAAGCAGTTCCGACCTCGTTACGCTGTCCTGTTCGTGAGGCTTAGTCTCGATCTTGTAGCGGATGAAGCGGTCATCGGGGACGAACTCCGGCCGTCCCAGTCCGCGCCTGGATGACAACCCGAGGGGCGACTGGACCGTGCAGCGGCCCAGTGTTTCTACGGTAAAATCCTGCATTTTCTGCTCCATCTTTTAAGAATTTCCGCGATACATCCCTACTGCTTAGAAGGCAGTAGCTCCTTCATGCCTGCCATTCCGGTCTACCATCCCAGGATGCGGGTGCGATTCTCGATCCCCAGCTTTCTAAGCCTTGCCATCGGCTCCCCGACTAGAGGCTGGCGCGAATATTCTATCGCAAACTGATTCATTGAAAAATGCCTGAAGACCCATACGTGATCCCTCATCTCCCGGGAAGATTCTGCGTAGAGCCGCGTGAACTCCCTGGCCCAGGGCGCAAAAATCTTGCCTTGTCGCAACTCGCCATAGCCGGAAATCCATATGATGCAGCCGAGCTCGGAATGAAGGCGCCAGGCGAAATTCGCCATCCTGATCTGGCTTTCCTGCAACGATGACTTGAATTCTGCCACATGGCTGCCCGTCTGGGTCTGAAGCAGGCTCAGTTCGGCTGTCTTGGGCGTATGGATCGGTGTCTTGTTGAGAATGATGCCGGCCTTGCGGAAGTCCATGCCGAGTTCTTTTGCAAACCAGCCCTGGGCCAGCTTCCCGGATTGACCCACGAGATAGCGTTGATTCGTTTTCATCTGCTCTTTTTTGCCTGGATTGTCCGCGATGAAGATGAACTGGATTGAATCATCGGGCCCAATCTCGTCGAGCGCTTCATTGTAGACTATGGGGGTCTCGATCCTGTAATCCTGGTAGTTCTGCACAATCCGGAGTCTTTCCTGCGCCTTGGCAAGCCAGGGCATCGAATCTGTCAATTCCTGCACATAGGTTCTGAATTCCCCGCAAATCTTCTGATATGATTTGAACTGCTCCAGCGTCATCGCTGCCCCTTGCCGTCTTGTCTCGCAGCCTGCTGCCTGCAGGCGTCTTCATCATACAAGCTTAGGGAGCATTCGGCAAAGGCCTTGAGGCCGGCGTCCTGCGCTTTACTGACCCGGCAACAAGACAGCGCACACATTTAATCGGGATACCCATTTCACAAGGGGGCCTCGAGCCTGTATACTGGACTCGATGAAATCCTTGCATTCATTGAAGACGGCGCGGTTCCAGGCCCTGGCGGCGATTTGCCTTTTCATGCTGGCGGCCTGTCAGCGCAGCAACCCACAATCGTCGGCCGGCAAACAGCCTGTAGACCAGCAGGCGGCAGACAAGGCCAAATCAACCATGAAAGCTGTCGAATCAAGCTTGAAAAGCCCTGGTATTTCTGGGGATATGGAATCTGTAATCTTGCAGAAGATCAAGGCGAACCCCGATCGTTTCCTCGATCTGCTCGGAAAGATTGGCAGTACATCCAAACAGGACCCTTATCTCCTGCGGCGGGTAGACAAGCAGAAAGGCCTGCCCGAAAGCTATGTTCCAGCCGACCTAGTCAACCTGGATGGAACAGGTCTCACCGTATCGCGTCAGGGACACAAGCTCCGGCAACCTGCATTCGATTCCCTGACCGCAATGAGCGAGGCCGCGAGAAAGGACGGTGTGACCCTGCTGGTATCATCGACCTACCGTTCCTATGTTTATCAGGCCGACTTGTTTGCCCGCAATGTGAAGGAAATGGGCGAAAAGGAAGCAGAACGCGTATCGGCCAGGCCAGGGGCCAGCCAGCATCAACTGGGTACGGCAATCGATTTCGGCTCCATAACCGACGCCTTCGCCGACACAAAAGCAAGTGCATGGCTGCAAAAGAACTCGGGCGCTTTCGGATTCTCGCTGTCGTACCCCAAGGGCATGGAACCGATCACCGGCTATGTATGGGAAAGCTGGCACTATCGCTATATCGGAAGGGACGCGGCCGCCTTGCAGGATGAATTTTTCCAGGGCGTCCAGCAGTACCTCATTCTCTTTCTCGACTCGTATTTCCAAGCGCAACCGATCCAATAAGATCAGCGACCGCATCTTCCTCGTTGGTCAGCCGGGAGATTATCCTCGCCCTGGCCTTGACCTCTGGCAGGGCATTGGCGGGGGCGCAACCGAAACCGACCGACTCAATCATGCTCAGGTCGTTCATCGCATCCCCAATAGCCATGACCTCTTCCATGGATATCCCCAGATGGCTGGCAAGCCTCGCCAGCGCTGCCCCCTTGTTCGCACCAAGGGGAAGGATTTCCAGAAAATAAGGTTTTGAGGTCATGATTTCCGCCTTGCCTGAGTACTTCTCTGCGAATTCGGCATAAAGCGTGGCTATTTTCTCTGGCTCGCCCGGAATGACAAACTTGACCTCGCCTTTTTCGAAGGTCTCTTCCTTGCCGGAAGAGACGACAAGCGGCTGGCCAGTCAGATGTTTGTCGCGCATGGCCCAGATAGTAGGCTTGCTGCAGATGATCTTCCCATCATTGTAGACCTGCCATGGAAAGCCATGCGCTTCGATGTCGGAGGCTATCTCGAGGCTAGTCTGTGGAGAAAAGCGCAGCTGCCCGACCACAGGTCCCGTGTCGGCTTCGATGATCTCGGCTCCATTGGAACAGATGAGGTAATTGCCTTTCCTGTCGAGCCCCAGCATGGCAGCATATTCGCTCATAGATAAGTAATTCCTGCCTGACGCCAGGACGATTTCGATGCCGGCGGCCCCGGCGGCCTTCAAGGTCTGCCGGTTGGCGGCCGAAATGCTCAGGTCAGCCTTGAGGAGGGTGTCATCCAGGTCGATAGCTATGAGTCGGACATTCATGGCAGATGATATACAACGCAAGGCGGGCCAATGATAAGGCCCTTTGCTTGATGCAGCGCCTGCCGGGATATATGATGGACGAGTCTGATCGCTATTTGATTGGGGGAGTTATGAAGTACATCGACTTGCGGAGCGATACGGTGACCTGGCCAACTCAGGAGATGCGCGAAGCCATGGCCAGGGCAGAGCTTGGCGATGATGTCTACCAGGACGACCCGACGATGAACGAACTGACTTCGAGGGCCGCCCGCATGGTCGGCAAAGAAGCTGCGCTTTTCGTCCCTTCTGGAACATTTGGCAACCAGCTCTCCCTTTTTACCTGGTGCCCACGCGGCAGCGAAGTCATTCTGGGCGAACAATGTCACATCATTCAGCACGAGGCTGGCGCCGCTTCGGTGATCGCAGGTGTGCAGACGAGGCCGATTCCCGCACCTGACGGCATTATCCCTCTTGCGGAGATTGAAAGCCGGATCCGCGGCGACGATATCCATTTTCCGCCAACTTCCCTGGTTTGCCTCGAAACTGCCCATTCTTCCGGCAGGGTTTTGCCGCTGCAGTACATGAAAGAAGTGGCCAGCCTGGCGCGTTCGCGGGGCTTGCGTGTCCACCTGGACGGTGCGAGGTTGTTCAATGCTGCCACGGCGCTTGCGGCGCGCGAACCCGGCGCTGATGTCACTGGCATGGCCGCACGAATCGCCTCCTGCGCGGACTCTGTGATGTTTTGCCTTTCGAAGGGGCTCTGCGCACCGGTTGGCTCGATTGTCGCAGGGCCGGCGGATTTCGTCGAAAGGGCGCGGCGCAAGCGCAAGGTCATGGGAGGAGGGCTGCGTCAGGCGGGCGTACTCGCCGCGGCAGGCCTCATAGCCCTCGATAAAATGGTCACAAGACTCCAGGAAGATCACGACAACGCCCTTTACCTGGCTTCGCTCCTGGCCGAAATCCCCGGGATCAAGGTCGATACTTCTGCGCTCGACATCAATATGGTCTTCTTCGCGGCCCCTTCGCTGGATGCACAGGCGCTTTGTCGGCATATGGCGGACAATGGCGTCATGATCAGCGGTCCCGAGGGCGGGCTGTATCGCTTCGTGACCCACTATTGGATCAGCAAGGATCACATTGACAAGGTCGTAGGGCTGATGGGCGAATTCGCCTCGAAGCAATCTGGCCGACAGGGCTAGATCGATACTCGACGTGAAAGCAGGCCAAGGAGTGAGACCAACCACAGGCAAAAAGCCTCCTGCATCCAGCAGGCCCCGCTCATCCAGCGAGTCAGGCAAAGCCTCGGGAGAAGGGGATTGCAGCATACCACGCGAACAGGAGGTCGAGCGCAAGACCTGGCGTCTTTCGCTCATGACGCTGGCATCCCGGATTCTCGGTCTCTTCCGCGAAATGACCAAGGCCTGGTTTCTCGGTACCGGCTGGCTTTCCGACGCTTTTGCCTCGGCCTTCATTCTGCCCAACTTCATACGCCGCCTCTTCACCGAAGGCGCTCTATCGACCAGCTTCGTCCCAGGCTTCAAGCGTTATCTCCAGAATGAAGACGATATGAAGGCCGGCAATTTTGCTTCTTCAAGCCTGACAATCCTGAGTATATTGGGTTTCCTCGCCACCATGGTAGGGCTTGTCTTCGCGCCAGCCTTGGCCAGGCTCTTCGGCACCGATCAGACCGAAACTACGCTCCTCATAAGGATCATGTTCCCCTTTCTTGCCTTTGCTTCCATTGCCGCTCTTTTTCAAGGGATACTGAATTCCGAGGGAATTTTCGGGCCTTCCGCGCTGGCCCCCATCCTATTCAATCTGATTGCAATAGCTGTGCCATGGGTTTTTTCCCCATGGCTGGGCA
>JAJFUL010000264.1 GCA_021372425.1 Spirochaetaceae bacterium | reverse complement strand
GCTGTACCAGAACATAGGTGGGAAAATCTGGGCAGATCCGGAGATCGAACTAACTCATCACGACGGGCATGAGAGTTATAGAGGAAAGCTTCTGTCCTTAGTGCAGAAAATCTAGCCCGATTGGGCACAAACAAGGAGAACTACTATGTCATTTGCATTCAGCCCGAGCGCGGGCTCTAAACTGTATGTGCAGATCAATTCCAACTACACCGAAATTTCCGGAGCGGAAGGCATTCCAGAATTCGGCGCCGAGAAGGGCACATATGATATCACGTCCATTGGAGACAGCGCCAAATCGTTCGCTACCGATATGCCAGATTACGGCGAAGTGACAATCACCGGAATCTGGGATTCGACCGACGCGGCTCACGCGCATTTACTGACCTCTGCCGCATCTTCGGCCTCCACGGATGTATTCAAGGCCGAGTTCGCGAAGAAGGCTGGAGGGAGCGCTGCCGCCTCGGCGATCTTCTCGGGCCTTGTCCTCTCATTCCGCGTGAGTGCTGCAAAGGGCTCGCCTCAAAAGTTCACAAGCAAAATCAAACTCACCGGGGCGGTTAACTGGACGGCCGCGTCGTAGTCATTAGACGCCGCCCGAGAGAACGGGACGCGTGTGTTTCTGACCGTAACACTATGTCAATTATGAAATCATCAGCAGTAGAAATCAGGTTCGGCGGAGCGGCACGCCATCTGATCTACGATTTCAACGCTCTGGCTGAGCTCGAGGACGAGGCTGGCACATATCGATCTGATGTGGCGCACCTGAAGGCAGTGCGCGCCGCGCTGTGGGCTGGCCTCCTCTCTGAGACGCTTGATTCAAGGGGCCGCGAGACGGCGGCCACCTTGTCCCTGCGGCAGGTGGGTGAAATTCTCAGCGAGATGTCCGAAGAAGAGATCAACCAAATCGTGGAGGCGATTCAGAAGGCTCGCGGCATTGCCGATCCAGATCCAGAGCCAAACGCCCGCCCTACGACAGCCGCGGCCCCTCGGGAAAGTTGACGCTCGAGGAGTTAGCGGCAATTGCTCGTATCGACTACGGGCTCGCAGAGGGTGAATTCTGGCGCCTCACGCCACGTCAGTTCACGGCATATGGTAAGAGGTATGCCGAGAATCAAAAGCGGCGCATGATGCCGTTTAGGTTTCTCGCTACGGTTATCGCGCAATGCGCCGGCAATGCGGAGGCAGATTATATGCAGGATGAGGCCGATGAGCGAACGTGTGATCCGGAGCTGTTCGCCGCATGGCTCAAAGCCAGGGCACGATAATGGCGCGGCCGATAAACATCCAGGTTAAGCAACTCAGGGAACTTCAGAGCGCGATGAAGCGCGGGGAGACGTGCATCGATCCGGAATACGTAAAGCCGATAATTGCAGACGCGCTGCTGTTGATGAAACACAAGGCATATGAACTGTTGAGGCGCCTGACGAAACGCACTCCGGAACTGCCGCCCAAATGGGAACATATCGAAGACGCTCTCGTGGTGCAGCAGGGCAGATCCACAAAAATTGCCACGGCATTCTGTAAGGTCTTTCGGAAGACGGCTCCTCATGCGCGATGGATCGAATGGGGCCATAAAATTGTCGGACATCGACCGCTCCGGAAATTCTCTGGTAGGACTACAACGGCCAATCCTTTCTTTCGCACGGCTCTCGATATGACGCGCGTGCAGATGCGGCGCCATATACGCGAAGGCCTACAGCATCTGATCGGCAAGGGCTTTGGATTCGGTGAGTGAGGAAACGCGAGCGACTAAATGGCAACTCTCTGGGAATTGTTCGTGAAGATCAGCGGCGATAACTCTAGCTACAAAAAGTCTGTCTCCGAAGCAAACATTGCCACTGAGAAACTCGGGAGCACATTCGCATCTGTTGACAAGAAGCTTGCGGCAGCTATAGGTTTCGCCTCCATCGGGGCGGGAGCGCTTGCTGCCGCCAGCAAGTTCGAAGAAGCCTATGTTCAGATTCAGCGCTCCACGGGTGCGACCGAAGAGCGGATGAAAAAGCTCGAGGAAAGCTTCACGAACGTCTACAAGCAGACCGGTGCGTCCTCCGAAAAGATTGCCGAAGTGCTGTCCATGCTATCCACTCGCACTCAGGCTACCGGAAAGGACTTGGAAGATCTCACGTTGAAGACGCTAAAGCTGGCTAAAACTCAACGCGAGGATGTGTCCGCGATTGTCCCCTTGGTGACGCGGGCATTCGGTGATTGGTCCATATCCACGGCCAAGCAGGGCAACGCCATGGATTACCTGCGTGTAACGTCGCAAAATACCGGAACGCAAATATCTAAACTCTCTGAGACGGTCGTATATGCCGGCGCACCATTGAGACAACTCGGCTACAACTTTGAGCAGGCCACGGCCCTGATTGGCAAGTTCGAAAAAGAGGGCGTCAATACCGAGCTAGTTCTTGGCGGCATGAAGGCGGCTCTCCAGAAGTTTGCCAGGGATGGCGTAACCGACACAGCGAAAGCGTGGCAGGAGTTTGTTGATGGAGTTCGTAGCGGCTCAATTACGTTGCAGGATGTGATGAACGAGGTAGGAGCCAAGCGCGGCGTTGATCTGTACAAAGCCATCACGGAGGGGAGATTCGAGATCGACAAGATGGTAGTGTCGCTGAAAGAGCTATCCCAAGACGGCGGGAGTAGCATCAAGACGCTCCAGGAAAAAATGAAGGTCTGGCAGCATCAAATCGAGAGCCTGGTAGTAGCCCATAAGGATTTGATCGTTACCATCGGACTTACCACTCCAGCAGTTGTGAGTTTGGGGGGCTTCATTGCTGGCCTGATCAAAAACGCATCGTCGATTGGGCCCGCGTTGGGTGCGTTGCTATCTAATCCGATGCTTCTGCTTGGCGCATCTGGAACTGCTGCCATCGGTTTCGGATTTTCGCAATTGATACAGGACCTGAAGAATCTTCGTAGTCTCGATGCGGCATTTAGCGGCTTTATTGCCAAGCAGATCGAAGGTGCCAGGACCGCAGAGCAACTAGCTACGGCCGAGAAGAATGTCAATGAGTCCCTGCAAAATGGACTGATCTCGAAGGAAGAGTCCGCGAAGGCCATGAAGATGCTCTCTGATCGAGAGGCCGAGATGATCCGGAAGCAGTTCAGCCTCGGTCTGGCGATCGATAAGCCTGGAGCAAGCAAAGCTACCGCAGGGGGCCCTATAGAACCCGTAGAGGACCGCTTCTCAAAAGGCCGTACCGTTGAATCCTATTCATTGCAGGTTCTGTTCGGGCAGTATCATGCCGCCGTGGCTGCAAAGAAGGCCCTAGTTGATTCGACGGTGGAAGAACTTGAGGCTGAGCGCAAGTCCATCGAGGCCCTACAGGCGCTTGGTGTGTCGTTATCTGAGGCGACGCAACTGACAGCTATGTGGCGCGAAGATCAGATGTATTCGTCCAGCGCCGTGATGGAGATGGGCAGATCCATCGAGACGACGCTCAACCCCGTAAATGACGCACACGCAGCCATCGAGCGCCTGTCGAAGATTACCGAGGAGCTTGGTGAAGCGTCGATTCAGGCTGGCGTGGATATTCTTCGGTCCAGCCCGTGGGCAAAGTTGGAAAGTGGGCTTGAGGCGCTCGGAGTTAGGTCCGACAAGACCTATCAGCAGATAGCCGATACAGCGGCACAAGCATATAGTGACATTCTGGAATCCGGACAGGCATCGAAGCGCGAAGAGACCGAGGCGTGGGCAGTGGCGGCCAAGGCGCAGGCACAATATATGCTCGGGCTGGGAGAGATTACGCGCGACGAATACGAAAGCATTGTCGCTGACATTGAAGATCAACTTGGTGCCCTAGGAATTTTCAAAGAACATCAGATCACTCAGCATCGCCGGGACATATACGCCCTTGGGAAAGAACTGGAGTCGATGAGCCACAGGTTGTTTTCCGACATGGAGCGCGACATCGCCAAAGATATTGTGTCCTGGAGAGGATGGGCTGATTCGATCATCAGCATAGGGAAGAACCTTGCTGAGGATTTCTTAGGCATCATGCTTAAAGGTCTGTTCAAGCCGCTAGAGGATAAGTTCGCAAGTCTGGCTGTAACCGCTGGAGACTGGCTCAGCGGATTGTTCGGAGGGGGCTCATCGACGGTAACATCAACCGTGTCCGGTAGCAAATCCGCTGGGGCCGGTTCCACAGCATTGGGGTCTAAGGGTGCATCCGGAGCGGTAGGCGGTTTGGCTGGCACAATTACTGCGGTAGCTTCAGTGGGAAGTCTGATCTCTGGCGTCATCGGGAATTTCCAAAGCGCGCGGCAGGAAACCACGCTCAACGCCATCGAGCATGAGGCGCGCTACTCACAGATTCATCTGTTGGGTATTCTCGAAAAGCTCAACCAGTACGTGCCGGGCATCAAGGACATTCATGACTATCTGTACGAGCATCAGATTCAGGCACTTGCCAGTATTAATGAGTCAATTCGCGCAGCTTGGTCAGGGGCGAAAGCGCCGAGCGGTGCCGGAGTCAGCCAGAATGGCGTGTATATCAATGAGCTTCATGTGACTTCGAGTGTTACCGCTGAGGATCTTGATCGTGTCATGGGTCTGATATTCACGCGCATGGGAGCGCAGGGCGTTGCATGAGCAGTCCTCTGACAGTAGAATTCTACGAACTCATCGGAGGGTATTGGGCCTGGGTAGAGCAAGACGCG
>JAJFUL010000154.1 GCA_021372425.1 Spirochaetaceae bacterium | reverse complement strand
TTCATGAAGCCTGAATATTCGCCGATCATCGACTCGGCCAGGTCGGTTTTATCAAGCAGCTCGCTTTTCCATTGACGGGCCGCCGCGATGTTCGTGGTGATGATCAGCGTCGATCGGCGGCAGGCTGCCATCGCGGCCATTCCCACTATCGTTTTGCCCGAACCGCAGGGAAGAACGATGACGCCATAGCCATACCCAGGCTTGCCATCGCCGATGAAGGATGCAAGCGCCTCAGCCTGGTAAGGGCGGACTTGCCAGCGGGGTTCCGGTGTGCCGAAGGCCAACGAGATATCCAAAGAGTCGCCATCCCTGAGCGCGGCTTCGTCCTTGACAGGCCATCCACGCTTAAGAAGCTCGACCTTGACAGTGCCGCGATCGACGAGGCGCATCGAGAACCCTCCCGGACAGGGTGAAAGCCATTTGGAGAGGACTCGATCCGATGATATCCGCTTGTCAAGCTCGGAATTCCTGCATTCGAGGAACAACGATGGGGCGGTGGCGCTCGAGGATACCGCATCGGGAGCGGTCCCCCTTTCGCGCAGGACGAGCGCCCCGAATCTATCCATCGTATCCTTCACAATGAAGGGAATATCCTTTGGCATTTCGTATCGCGAGAATTTCGAAAGTCTTTCGATGACGGATTCGGCGCTGACGCCGGCGGCGGCGGCGTTCCAGAGCGACAAGGGTGTGATCCTGTAGGTGTGCAGATGCTCCGGGCTTTTTTCCAGGGCGGCAAACCTTCCAATGGCTTTGCGTGCCTCTTCGGCCTGGGGAGAATGGAGATCGAGCAGAATGCTGAGATCGCTTTGGATTATAAGCGGTCCTTCGGTGGACATAGGGATCATTATACAAAAATTTGCATATTCTTAACAATACTTTCAAATGCCGGAAACGCTTTATGGGACAATAAGCAGATGCATGTCGCAGACATTTGTCCCTGTCGGACCAGTCTTAAGGAGCCCGCCTATCCTGGAGAAAAAATGATAAGAATCATTCCGGGCAAGCGCTTTGCCAGGGTCTTCTCCCATCTGGAGCGCCACGGTGCGCAGGTTCATAGTGGCATAGGCGCCAGCCGCGTCAGTTGGTCCGTCGATGCCATCAGTTCCGGCAGCCAGAAAGACGAGCTTGCGGTCCACACCCTCTTCCGGATCGAGCGAAGCGAGCAGTGCCAGTGCCAGTTCCTGATTTCGACCGCCCAAGCCATCTCCGTGGATGGTGACGGTGGTTTCGCCTCCCGCTATCAGGCAGGCAGGTTTCTCCAAGGGACGGCCGACACGCTCGATATCTTTGGCGAGCCCATGATAGAGCTCCGCGACGCTCCGGGCCTCGCCCGTGATGCAGGAACTGAACACCAAGGCATTGTAGCCAAGCTCCCTGGCCTTTTCCGCAGCTCCTTCCAGCGCAACTTTGTTGTTGCCGATTATGAATGTCTTCGCGTTTTCAAATATGGCAGAATCAGCCCTTGGCGTATCGGGGATGGAGCCTGCAATGCCATCGAGGATTCTACTGCGAACGTGGGGCGGCACTGCATTCCATATGCCATGGCTTTGCAGTACTGACCTGGCAGAATCCCAGCTGCCCACATCCGGCACCGTCGGCCCGGAAGCGATTGAATCCAGGTCATCGCCGACTACATCGGATAATACCAGCGAGAGCAAGGTCGCCGGGGCGAATGCTTCGGCAAGCCTTCCGCCCTTCACGGCAGAGAGATGTTTCCTGACAGTATTCATCTCCTGGATCGTGGCGCCGCAATCAAGGAGGAGCTTCGTGGTCGCGGCCTTGTCTTCAAGGCTGAGGCCGTCGGCCGGGGCAGCGAGAAGCGCCGATCCCCCGCCCGATATGAGCGCAATGACGAGCGTATGTTCGCCTCCCAATTCCTGACCGCGCGTCTTTTCGGCAAGCCTGAGCATTTTTTGCCCAGCAGCGCATGATCGCGCATCCGGGAGGGGATGCCCTCCCTCCACCACTTCGATACATCGATTGCAACTTGCCTCCTGCGCGCCAGTCGTGACGATAAGGCCTTCTTCGATTTCTTCTTGGAGCAGGGTATCGAGGCCCTCAGCCATCCGGAGGGATGCCTTGCCGAAGCCAATCAACACAAGATGCGCAAAGTTGGACAGGTCATATGCGAGGACTTGCCCTCCGATCCGGATACGAAGCTGTCGGCCTTCCATCGACAGCGCCCTGCGGACGAGGACGGCCGGATCAACGCTGGCTATCCCGCTCATGAGAATTCGGCGTATATCTTCAATGACATCCATTACAAGGCAACCTCTCTGCCTATTTGATGAAAAGCGAGAGAAGGCATACGACAAGGAAGGCCACACACCCTTCGATCGCCGTCGCCACGCTCCAGGATTTGCTGGTCTGCCTGATATCCATGCCCGAGGATTGCTGCAGTATCCAGAAAAATGGATCGTTGACATGGGAGACCACCATCGAACCTGCTCCGACCGCAGTGACAGCCAGCGCAGGATCCAGCCTGAAGGCAGGCAGCAGCGGGGCTGCAACGCCAGAAACGAGGATGACAGCAACCAACGATGAACCCTGGATTGTTTTGAGCAGGGCAGCCGTCAGGAAAAGTAGCGCAAGACCAACAAGCTTGCCCGTACTTTGGACGGCTCCGAAATTTGTCGTTATGAAATCGATCAGCGGTCCGGCCTTGATTATCTGTGCAAAAGCGCCTGAAACAGCAGTGACCACCAACATCGGCGTCACTTTTCCGAGCCCCTCTTCGATCCATCGGTTCAATGAATTCCTGTCGGGGCCTTGCTTCGTCAGCAACAGCGAACAGCCAAAGCCAAGGAGCATTGCCATGATAGGATCGCCCAAAAACAAGGCACAGTGCATGATCGAGCCATTCCCGAGCGGGTGCGAAGGATAGCTGGCCAGCGCTTTCAACGCAATGAGCAGAAGAGGCACAAAAACAGGAACAAAAGAAGCCCATGGGCGTCTGGCCCATAGGCCAGGCAAGGCATCCCCTTCGATCGCTTCATGGCCCGCTGCGGCTGCATAGTGGGAGGGAGCCGAATCCCGGGTCCTCAAATCCGACGGCCTCATCTTTGCCGTACTCTTCCTGGCCCACAGAAGACCGCACAACGACGCAGGGATTGCCGCGACAAGACCAATCAGGAATACCTTGCCGAGATTGGCGGAAAGCGCCTGGGCTGAAGCCAGCGGCGCCACCGTCGGGATCAGAAGTGCATTCGAGGCATACATCCCCGCTGCCAGAGCCACGCTCATTGTTGACAGTGGAACAGTGCTTCTGCGCGAGACAGCTTTGTTCACCGGCGAAAGGATCAGGTATCCCGCATCGCAATACACAGGTACGGAAACCATGAATCCCAACAGGTTCATGACCTGTGCAGTATTTTTCCTTCCAGCAATTTTCAGGATGGCCTGCGCCATCGAGGTCGTTGCGCCGGTCTTTTCAAGTATGGTCCCGGTCATGGCAGCAAGGATCATGATGATGCCTATGTTCGTCATCGTGCCGCCAAAGCCATTCCCTATGCCCACCAGCACTTCCTGCGGAGACAGCCCGATGACGAGCCCATACGCCAGGGCCGCGCAGAGAAGGACGGGAAATGCATTGAGTTTGTATCGACCCGTCAGGACATGAATAAGCGCAACTGCAATCAAGAGCCACAAAAATGCCAGCGCGCCTGATACCATCAGGAACCTCCAAGCCACCGCAAGGCCAGCGCGATCGGCAGATGATCCGAAAAGCCCTTCGAGCCGTCCCAGACCAGGATTTCACCCTTTTCACCGAAAAGCTGGGGAGAATCTCCCGGTTTGAACCCGCAGTAATCCAGCCCTTTCCCGTCTACCAGGGCGCCGTTCAGGAGGAAACCATCCAGGCGTTCGGGCTGTCCATCGAAGTAGTAACTGAATCCGCTGCTCCCTCCCCAGGGAGAGAATAGCGCTCCATCGGATATTTCCGCTGAAGTTACTGTATCCGAAGTGAGCGCAATATGAAAACACCCGGAATGCCATTCCGGCGGGATTGCCGCTGCTTCTTCGGAGGAGAGCCCTGAGCGAAGCGGCATGAAGGCAGTGGGATATGCTGCACCTACTCTTTCGAATTCATCGGGGGATTCATTGAAATCGCCGCACACGATGATGGCTCGCTCCTCTTCCTGCTCGCCCAGCTCATCAATTCTGGTCTTGACGAGGCTGGCGGCTTCCCGGCGAGCCGCCTCAGTTTCCCTCGCGCCCTCTTTTCGCGACTTCCAATGGCAGAGGAACAGGGTGAGTCCCGCAGAGGCCTCTCCTTCCGGGGCCACTTCACCCGACCTCGATGATTTGCCAAAGCCACCCGCAGCGCCCTTCAGGTCGAAGGTGACTTCCAGGATATCGCGGCCCGGCCCAAAGCCCCAGGAATCCGCTACCGAATGCGCCTGGACTGACTTGACCGGCACCCTCGAAAGGAGGGCGCACTTCACCGGTGAATTTTCCGGCCCGCCAACAATCCGCCAACGGTAGCCACAGGCCTTCAGAGGGCCATCGGCAAGATCGTCGAGCACGGCTCTGTTCTCAATTTCCTGAAGACAGAGAATGTCTGGGCCCCGCTTTTGGCCAGGGTAGACCGACAGTATTGCCGTGGCGGTGTTTTCAAGCCTCTTCCTGTATTTGTCCTCGTTCCATTTGCCGGAATCGGACCGATACTCGGGATATTCCGTGCCATCGTCATGGCAGTCGAAAAGGTTGTGGACATTGTAGGAAACGATGTGCAGTTCCCGCGATGCCCCTGCGTCCGGAGACAGCGAACACTGGAAACTGCAGAACGCCAGAATGGCGATGAAAATGAGGAATGTTGCGCGCCTCGAGCATGTTTTTTCCATGGATATCTTCCTTCCATAGGATAGGCGCGCGGATTAGTACTTTTGATTCAAACCATATGAAATTGGCTGGGCAATCCAGCTTTGAAAACGCTTGACTCAGGAAACCAGGTCTTCCCGCTTCGTGATGATCTTGCACAGGATGCCATATTCCTCGGCTTCCTTTGCATTCATCCAGTAATCGCGGTCTGTATCCTTCGATACCCTTTCGAGACTCTGGCCCGTGGCCTCGGAGATGATCTCGTTCAGGTGGGCCTTCGTCTTCTCCAGTTCCCTGGCGTGGATCTCAATCTCGGTGGCGACACCCTGAATCCCGGAAAGCGGTTGATGGATCAGGTAGGACGAGTTGGGCAGGCCGAAACGGCGTTCCTTCGGAACAGCAAGGAAGATGAGAGAGGCCGCGCTGGCGACCAGCCCCATGCCGATAACGCGCACAGGCACGCTTACGAAGCGGATGATATCGTAGATGGAAAAACCAGAATAAACGTCACCGCCGGGAGAATCGATCAATATCGTGATCGGATCCTGTGACAGGCTTTCCATGATGAGAATCTGCTTGATCACTCTGTCGGCAAGGTCCTTGTCGATCTCGCCATTCAGGAGGATGGTTCTGGTCTTGAGAAAGCGCTCCGAAAGCGGATCCTCGGCCCTGGGCACCGGCTTTTTCTCCTCGGTCTCGGGCTCTTCTTCGGAAAGATATGCAAAATTTCTGTTGTCCATAATAGCTCCCGCAAAAATAGGCGCAAACCAGCCGCGCCGCATGATTCTTTTCCTTTTTGCTGACTAGAAGATACTCCATTTCGCGAGGCTGCGACAACTGCAGAGAGTGCGACTTGCCTTGTCGCGGATTTATATATAGTATTGTTGATATATTACAGTAAGGGGATGCCAATGCAGAAAAGGCAAAGGCCTGGCAAGCTCATAGTTGTTTCCATCTTCTTCCTTCTGCTTTCAATGAATAGGGGAATGACAGCTGCCGAAACGACGCGCCCCTGGTACGCTCCGAAGTTCGAAAAACTCGGTTTCTACGTGTTCGATCCGCCCCTGATGATGAAAGATTTCCTTGTGCTGAGTGTAAATGGATCGAGCAAGACAAGGGCGAGCGCCAAGGGTAATATTGTCCTCCTCAATTTCTGGGCGACCTGGTGTCCTCCCTGCCGAGAAGAGATGCCCGGCATCGAAACGCTGTCGAAATTGATGAAGGGAAAAAAGTTCGAGATAATGGCCGTCAACCTTGGAGACAGCGCCGCTGATGTAAAGGCGTTCCTCCAGGAGTTCAAGTATACATTCCCTATATATCTGGATACGCAGAACAAGCTTTCGGCCAGTTTTGCCAGCCAGGGAATTCCATCCACCTACGTGCTGGACAAACAGGGCAGATTCATCGCAGGAGTCGTGGGAAGCTTTGACTATACGAACCCTGAACTGGTCGGCCTCCTGACCACCCTGGCGGAGCAATGAGCAGCCCTACGGTGTTTTCCGCCCTGATTGCGGGCCTGCTCTCATTCCTCTCTCCCTGCGTGCTACCCCTGATTCCTGCCTATATTTCCTTCATTTCCGGAATGAGCACAGGCGAACTCAGCAACAAGCGGGCGCGCGGCCGGGTATTCCAGGCGAGTTTGGGCTTTGTCCTCGGCTTCACTCTCGTCTTCGCTGTACTGGGAGTCGCATTTTCAGGGGGAGCGCGCATGCTGCAATTGGCAGGCCTGTCGCGGATCCTGGACCTGGTCGGCGGTATCGTGACAATTCTGCTCGGCATCAATTTCATCTTCGACTTCATCAGCTTCCTGAGGGCGGATAATCGGCTGATAGGCAGATTTTCAGGGAAAAAGCTGTCAGGCAACCTTCAGGCAACACTGCTCGGCATGTCGTTCGCGCTGGGTTGGTCGCCTTGCATTGGGCCCTTGCTCGCATCGATTCTCTTCATGGCAAGCCAGAAAGGCTCCGCCGCTATGGCATTCCTACTTCTTCTGATTTATTCCGCAGGGCTCGGCATACCATTCCTGCTTACTGGTTTGTTTTTCGACAGGGCGCAGCCGGTCCTGAGGTTCTTCAAGCGGCACGCGAAGCAGGTAAGGATTCTCTCGGGGCTCATCCTTGTCCTGATGGGACTCAGCATGGCTTTCGGGCAACTTGGCAGCTTCCCTTCGAAAACCGCAGCCCTTGGTTACAGACTGTCCGGTTTTGTCGGCGCGAGGCCGGGACTTGCGATGGGAATGGACCTCACCCTGTATGCGCTGCTTCTTCTCTTCGCCGCGCAGCCACTGCTGGCTGCAACTAAGGCTGTGGGAGAAAAGCGGCCTGTCCCGGGGCGTCTTTCCTCATTCAGGATAGCCATCATGATCCTGATCGGCCTGTTGGCGCTTTCCGAAATCCTCGGGGGTTTTCGGCTGCTCGGGGCCCTCGCCTCATGGCTCGGATCAGGCCTTACGCCACGCCAACCTTGATAGGGCGCCTGAAAATGCGCCGCCTCAGCCTTTCTCCCCAGACCACGGCAATTGCCAGCAGGAATCGGGGGATAATAAGCCAGCCGACGGCAATGCCAAGAGCGGAATAGAGAATCGAATCCTCC
>JAJFUL010000228.1 GCA_021372425.1 Spirochaetaceae bacterium | reverse complement strand
GGCGTGCACGCGGTTGTGGATTTTTCCATGCAGGTCGAGAAATCCGAAATTGTTGGAATCATCGGGCCAAACGGCGCAGGAAAGACTTCGGTCTTCAATGTCGTTTCGGGTATCTACAAGGCCGATTCTGGCAGTGTGATCCTTGATGGCGAAGACATTACGCAAGCCGAGCAGCACATTATCACGCACAAGGGTATATCGCGCACTTTCCAGAACATCAGGCTCTTTAAGGGCCTTTCCGTCATCGACAACGTGATGTGCGCATTCGACCCTGTATCAAAATATTCGATATTCGGCTCTCTTGTCCCCACGCCGCGGCGCTTTTCCGAAGAAAAGCGAGGGCGAAAGCTTTGCGAAGGATTCCTCGAAATCGTCGGGCTTCAGGATTATCGTGACGAAAAACCGGAAAACCTTTCCTATGGATTGCAGCGGCGCCTCGAAATCGCGCGCGCACTGGCATGCCATCCAAAGGTGCTGCTCCTGGACGAGCCTGCCGCTGGCCTCAATCCGACAGAAGTGGACGGCCTCATGCAGCTCATACTTTACCTGAGCGATGAATACGAGCTTGCTGTTCTCCTCATAGAGCACCGGCTCGAGCTTGTCATGGGAATTTCCTCGAGAATCTACGTGCAGAATTTCGGGAAGAATATCGCCATAGGTACGCCGGCTCAAGTCAAAACCTGCCCTGAAGTGATCGAGGCGTATTTGGGTACGGAGGAATAGAAGCATGATGCTTGAAGTAAAGGGGGTGAGCGCTTCTTATGGTCATGTCGAAGCCCTTAGGGATGTTTCGATAACGACTGAGAAGGGACAGATCGCCTGCATAATTGGATCAAACGGCGCGGGGAAGACTACCCTGCTCAAATGCATATCTGGCCTCGTGAAACCGGTCTCGGGCCAAATTAAATTCCTTGGAGCACCGGTGTCTTTCTCGAAGCCGCACAACAATGTGGCCAAGGGAATTGTGCAGGTTCCTGAGGGGCGCAAGTGTTTCTCTGGTCTGACCATCCAGGACAATCTCCTGGTAGGCGGCTACCTGCAGAACGGCAAGGGCCTCGAAGAAGGGCTTGAAGAAGCGTATCGGCTGTTTCCAATTCTCGGCGAGCGTCGCAACCAGTTTGCGGGAACGCTTTCCGGAGGCGAACAGCAAATGCTCGCCGTTTGCCGCGGCCTCATGGCCAAGCCGAAAATTTTGCTCCTTGACGAGCCATCCCTTGGACTCGCGCCGATTATTGTCAACCAGGTATATGACCTGATCGGGAAAATCCGCGAATCAGGGATCACGATCCTCCTTGTCGAACAGAATGCCAAGAAGGCGCTCTGTATTGCGGACAAGGCTTACGTGCTGGAGAATGGCCAAATTGTGATCGAGGGGTCCGGGGACGAACTGCTCTGCTCGCCTGCAGTCAAAAAAGCATATCTGGGTGAATGAATCATGAGTGAAGCATCTGATTTTGATTTCAGTGTCGAGCATGTGGGCATCAACTGCGGAAGCGCTGAAGAGGCTGCGGCTGCGAGCACCTTTTTCGGAACGTTATTCGGCATAGCTCCGAGCAAGGACACAGCGTTTTCCGTCTATGCAAGCCCGACCCTCGAATTGGTGAAAAGCAAGGGGAAGGGAACGCACGGACATATTTCGATTTCCACTTCCGACCTGGACGGCGCAATGGCCTGGCTCGCTTCGAAAGGTGTTTCGTTCGACCGGAACTCGATCAAGCTGGCCCCGGAAGGCGCGATACAGGTTATTTACCTGTCCGGCGAAGTCGCCGGATTCGCGGTGCATCTGCAGAGAAGATGAAAAGAGAAGACGAAAAGAGAGAAGGCCTATGATACAGGAATGGAACGAAGAGTCGCTGGACCACCGCAACGCCCTGCTTTTCGCGATGGGTGTGACTGAAGAGGAAGTGAAGCGGCCTGTCATCGGGATCATAAACTCCTGGAACGAAATGAATCCCGGGCACTATGATTTCAAGGGCATTGTCGAAGACTTGAAAAAAGAAATCCACGACGCGGGGGCGCTGCCGCGGGAACTGCCGGTCACCGGCATCTGCGACGGAACAAGCTCCAACACCTCCGGGGACCGCTATACGCTGCCCGCGCGCGACCTCGCCGGGCTCGGGCGCTTCCGCG
>JAJFUL010000215.1 GCA_021372425.1 Spirochaetaceae bacterium | reverse complement strand
CCCGCTGCACTGCCTCTGGTGCCACAATCCGGAAGGGCTGCCCTTTTCGCCCGAAATTCTGCACCGTCCGGAGCGATGCCTCGCCTGCGGGGCCTGTGCGTACGCCTGTCCCCTGGGGCTCGACCCGAGAATCGAAGCGGGAGGACCGGCGTGTGCGGCCTGTCCCTCTTTCGGGGCCTGTGCCGGCGCATGCCCCGCCGATGCGCTTCAGCTCGTGGGCAGGCGCATGTCCGTCGGTGCAGTGATGGATGCCATACGCGAGGATTTGCCCTTCTACGAGGACTCGGGCGGGGGCGTGACGTTTACCGGCGGAGAACCGCTGGCACAGCCGGAATTCATCTTGGCTCTCTTGCGGGCATGCAGGGCCGAGGGAATTCGCAGCGCCCTCGACACGTCGGGCTTCGCGGATCGCGACCTCGTCGTAAGGGCGGGAACGCTCGCGGATATCGTCCTCTTCGACCTGAAGCTTCTGGAGGATGGTCGGCACAGAGCGGTTACGGGCGTCTCCAATGCGCCCATACTCGCGAACCTCGCCGCTCTCTATGAGGCAGGCGCCCATGTGCTGCTCCGTCTTCCGCTTATTCCCGGCATCAACGATGCGCCGGCCGATCTCGAACACATGGCGCACTATATCGCCTCGCTCGCCGCAGAGGCGGGGCCACAGAAAGCCCATATACTGCCCTATCACAGTGCGGCGAAGGGGAAATACAGTTTACGGGGAGAAAATTACGCAATGGGCGATACCCCTGTCCCCTCGGCGGAAGCCGTAAACAAAGCCGCTGCGATTTTCGAGGCCGCCGGCATATCGGTCACGATTGGTGGCTGACACGACACGATGACACGATTGGAGGTTGCTATGAACGAAAGAATAAAACATCTCCGCGAAGAAAGCTTCAACGCCAAACCGAGTTTTTCGGCGGAACGGGCGCTGTTGACAACAGCGTTCTACAAGGAATGGCTTGGCCGCGTCTCCACGCCCGTCCTCAGAGCCATGAATTTCTACAATCTCTGCGAAAAGAAGACTATCTACATCGGCCATGACGAGCTCATCGTCGGAGAGCGCGGGCCAAAACCAAAGGCTGTTTCCTCCTTTCCCGAACTGACCTGCCATTCCGAAGAGGATCTGCGGATTCTCAATTCCAGGCCGATGACGAGCTATTCGGTGCCGGCGGAGGAAATCGAGGCTTACCGGAAAACCGTGATCCCCTACTGGCGGGGTCGAAGCATGCGCGACCGGGCCTTTGCCGAAATGCCACAGGCGTGGAAGGACCTCTACGAAGCGGGACTTTTCACCGAATTCATGGAGCAGCGGGCTCCCGGCCACACGGCGCTCGACGGGTCAATTTACCGTAAGGGCATGAACGCGCGACGTGCCGAGATTGCCGCTGCCAGGGCCGCTCTCGACTGGGGAAAAGATCCCGATGCCCTTGCCAGGGATGAAGAACTCAAGGCTATGGACATCGCGTGCAAGGGCGCCATCCTCTTCGCAGAGCGCCATGCGGAGCTTGCCGCGGCAATGGCCGCATCCGAGCCTGATCCGGAACGTGCCACGGAACTCAGGCAAATCGCTGAGGCCTGCCGCCGTGTGCCCGCCGAGGCCCCGCGAAACTTTTGGGAAGCGCTTCAAATGTACTGGTTCGTACACCTCGGCACCATCACCGAACTCAACGGCTGGGACGCGATGAGCCCTGGGCACCTCGATCAGCATCTGGGGCCGTTCTACGAGCGGGACCTCGCCGAAGGAAGGCTCGACAGGGACAAAGCGAAGGAGCTACTTTCCTGTTTCTGGATCAAGGTGAACAACACGCCGGCGCCGCCGAAAGTCGGGATCACGGCCGCCGAAAGCGGCACGTACAACGACTTTACGAACATAAACCTTGGGGGCGTAAAGCCCGACGGATCCGACGGGTCGAACGAGGTATCCTACCTTGCCCTCGAAGTGCTGGACGAACTCCAGCTTCTCCAGCCCCAGGCCAACCTCCAGGTAAGCGCAAAAACGCCGGAACGTTTGCTCAAGATGGCATGCCGCGTGGCGCGCCGCGGCTCGGGATATCCCTCATTTTTCAATGCGGACGAAGTCGTGATGGCACAGGTTGGGATGGGCAAGCGCATCGAGGATGCGCGCGAGGGTGGCACCTCCGGCTGCATCGAGACCGGTTGCTTCGGCAAGGAGGCGTACCTGCTCCACGGCTATCTCAACTCGCCCAAAATCCTCGAACTTGTGCTCAACGACGGAGTCGATCCACTCACCGGCAAGGTGATCGGCCTCAGGACGGGCGATCCCGCTACATTCCAAAATTTCGGGGAACTGTATGCGGCTTTCGAGCGGCAACTCGCCTATGTCGTCGACACAAAGATGCGGACATCGAACTTCCTCGACCGAATGTTTGCCGAATACGCGCCGGCGCCTTTCCTGTCCGCCGTCGTCGCCGACTGCATCGCCAGCGGCAAGGATTACTACAACGGCGGAGCGCGTTACAACACCGACTATATCCAGTGCTGCGGCCTCGGAACGACGACGGATTCCCTGTCCGCCATCAAAACGCATGTCTATGAAAAGCGGGATGTTGCGTGGGACGAGCTTCTCCACGCGCTCTCTTCGGACTGGAAAGGAAGGGAAGCCCTGCGGCTTCTGCTGTCCAACAAGACGCCCCGTTTCGGCAACGACGACGAGGCGGCCGACTCGATCGCACAACGCGTTTTCGGGAGCTGGTACCATGCGATCGACGGCAGGCCGTC
>JAJFUL010000207.1 GCA_021372425.1 Spirochaetaceae bacterium | reverse complement strand
CGCCAGCGAAGGTTCGACCGAGCTGGCTGATTATGCGCAACTTGCTGAATCGGAATTTGCCAATCCCGATATGCCTGCGCCCCAGCGCGCCATCACACAGGCCTTGATCGAATGGAAAAATCATGTGGAACGGGAGGTCCTCGGGAAACAGGGTTGAAAGCAGTTTTCCGTGATATGGTAAAGAAGGGGAAATCTGTATCAGGTGGTATGGCATGAAAAAGCTGATCACATTTTTTGTCATGACGATGTTTGTCACTGGAATCGCCGTCGGTGAGACAATTCCCAGCGCCATGATGGTTCAGGTGAGGCAGAGCGCGGTCCGGGAATACGCTTCTGTCGTTGCGCCCGTCGTTTCCACGCTGAGTTATCGCGACCCTGTGCTCTTCTGGGGGAACAAGGATGGCTGGGCGAAGGTACAGCTGCCGGGATCATCCTGTATCTATTATATGTTCATGTCCGCACTCGCTCCGAGGGATACTCAGCCGGGCTCAGTAGGCCAGGCGGCAAGCGGTGTCACCAGCCCCGAAATAGTGCTTGCAGGCAAAGGATTCAGCTCTACGGCCGAAGACTCCTACGCAAGGACTTCGCACATCGATTATTCCTGGGTGAACCTGATGGAAAGCTGGGACTTCTCATCGGATGAAATAATTAATTTCCTGGCATGCGGGCTTTAGGCATGTATCGTGGCAAGCCAGTCCTGCTGTTTTGGCTTTCGCTCTGTCTTGCTTTCGCCTTTTCGCCGTGGCTGGCATGGGCAGCGGATCCACTGCCAGACCCTGCGCAAGAGCCTGTGCCGAGACAAACACCAGCTCCCGCTGATGACCAGGCCGCGCTGACGCCGGAGCAGGTGGAAATTATCAAGTCGGCGATAAGGCGCGCCTCGGAAGCGAAGCTCGAACTCAACCCGGAAGAAGAGTATTATGTAGGCAGGGCAGTTGCCGCGCAGATACTCGCCAGCTACAAGCCTTACGATTGCCCACCGCTGAACGCTTATCTCAACAAGCTCGGGCAGGGTCTGGCGCTCTTCTCCAGCCGGCCGGAGCTCTACAATGGATATCGATTCATAGTGCTGGATAGCGAGGAAGTCAACGCTTTTGCGTCGCCGGGTGGGCATATACTGGTTACGCGGGGCTTGCTGAAGCTGACCAGGAGCGAAGACGAACTTGCGGCTGTCCTTGCGCACGAAATTACCCATGTCGCGCTGCGGCATGGGCTTGCCTCTGTCGAAGGTCTCCGCCTGACTGACATAATCTCGGAAGCTGTCATCAGCGCAGGCCTGGCTTCGGGCGGAAAAGTGGCCGACTTTACCACCGCATTCGGGAACGCGATCGCCGGGATCGCGAAGCAGATTATCGTCTCGGGTTATTCGCAGGCCTATGAGTTCGAGGCTGACGGCGAGGCGCGCAGGATCATCGCCGCAGCAGGCTATGATCCGCAGGCCTTGGCCCGTTTGATCAGCCGTCTGCCGGAACGTGACAGCGAGCATACGTCGGGCTTTGCAGCGACGCATCCGGAGCGCCAGACGCGGATCGATATCCTGGCGCGTTCCGAAGTACCGGACCAGCGTATTCGCAGGAAGCCGCGCATATTCCTTCGGGAAGACCCGGGGTATGTATTCGGTGTGGCGGGAACCCAGCAGGAAATCGAGGAGATCAGGCTGGACAAGTGGGTGCCAGTGACAGTGCTTCGCGATGAGCGATTCAGTGCGGCGAGGGTGCTTTTTTGAAGGAAAGTGCTTTGAAAAACCGGTCTATCCCGCCGCGGCTACTGCATGTCGGCGCGGCTTTTCTCTGTGCTGCAGCTGTCGTCCTGCTTCTCACCCTTGCAGGGGCTTCGAGCGGCCTTCAGAATATGCTCTATGACCTTGCCGCGCGCGGCGAAGCCCGGCTCATGCCAAAGGAAGAGCCGCAGGTCGAGCTTGTTTATATCGATCAATACAGTCTTGATTGGGTGGAAAAAAACCTTGGCTACGCATGGCCATGGCCGCGGGAACTGTATGGCCTGATGGCTGGATTCCTGTCGCAGGCCCGATCGCAGACCTATGACATCATCTTCTCCGGACAGTCGTCGTATGGGCCTGAAGATGACCAGCGCTGCGCGGCTCTCATGGAGCGGGCGGGCAACGTGGTGCTGGCCGAAGCGACTGCCTCTCGGTTGACAGCGGGAAATCTGCACTATGGCAGTGCCCGGGGCATTGTTTGCGCCGATGGCGTCCTGCGGCAATACCCGCTCTGGTGGAAAGATGATCGAACTGAACCTTCGCTCGGGGTGGCTGCGCTCCTGAAGGCTGGCCTGCCAAAGCTGCAGATACCGGCGCAGCGCTCAGCCTACCTCAAATTCAGGGGAAAATCTCCATCGTATCCGGCGCACAACGCGGCCGAGATTCTTGCCAGCGCGATCCAGCTCGTCCGGGGAGGGGAAGCCCAGATCTCTCCCAAGACCTTTGCCGGCAAACTGGTCTTCGTTGGCTATTCGGCTCCAGGCTTGCTCGACAGGCAAGCCGTACCTACGGATGGGGCCATGCCTGGAACGGAAATCCATGCGAACTTTGCCGCAAATTTCCTCGAGGGAAAACTGGCCTGGCCGCTTGCAGGATGGGTTGACTTCCTGCTCGCCATTTTTCTTGGCATCGGCTTTGCATGGCTGGCCGGAACCCTGCGGAAACCGCTGGCCTTGGCCGGCGGGGCCCTTGGGGCCATTCTCGCGCCATTCATCCTCGATAGCGCCCTCTATCATTTCGGTTATGTAGCTTCCATGGGCATCCATTCCCTCATGGCGATCCTGGCTTATATATTCAGTATTATCTTTGCATATATCGATGAAAGAAAGCGCAAGGCCTTCATCAAGAGCGCGTTCTCGCAGTATCTGGCGCCTTCGGTCGTCGATGCCTTGATGAGGAATCCGCAGCGTCTGAGTCTGGGTGGGGAAGAGCGCAGAATCACGGTGTTCTTTTCCGACATCGAGGGTTTCACTGGCATGGCGGAGTCGATGTCCCCTCAGGAACTGGGGCGCTTCATGAATTCGTATCTGTCGCTGATGACATCGATCATCCTGGAGGAGCAGGGTACTATCGACAAATATGTCGGGGATGCTATTGTAGCCTTCTGGAATGCGCCGCTCGATCAGGAAGATCACGCTGCCCGGGCTGTTCGTGCCGCCCTGCGCTGCCAGGAGGCGCTGTCTGGGGCGAGGTTGGAATTCATCTCGCTGGGGAATGCCTTTCCCAGGACGCGGATCGGTATTCATACGGGCAAGGCGATTGTTGGCAATATGGGATCTGAGTTCCGCTTCAACTATACGGCCTTGGGCGATGCGGTGAACACGGCGAGCAGGCTGGAAGGGGCGAACAAGTCTTTGGGCACAGAAATTCTCGTTTCCAGCGATACGGTCGAGCATGCTTCGCATTCTGCGGACATCCATTTTAGGCGCCTCGGCCTGATTGTAGTTCCAGGCAAGAAGGCTGCGGTCGAAGCGTGGGAACCCTGGCTGGAAGGGAAGACGCCTTCGGGCGTGCAGCCTTGGGAAGGCCTGAAAATCATCCAGGAAAAATAACCCGACATGAATATGAGCGATGATAAAATATCTGAATCAGTCCGCGTGCTGCTGGTCGATTACCAGGCTGAGGGCGCCGAATATACCGTTCCGCTGGGCTGTGCCTGCATTGGCAGTGCCCTGCTCGATACGGGGCACTTGCAGTGCGACCATCTCCGCATAGCGACTCCTGGGCTTAACGAGAATAAAGCCAGACTGGCCGAGCGTTTCCTTATGTACAAGCCAGCAGTCATTGGCTTTTCTCTATACTGCTGGAATACGGCGGCATCGGTTGCGCTGGCCATGCTCCTTAAGCAGATGGAGCCTTCCCTGACGCTCATCGCCGGTGGGCCAGACGCCGAATGGTTCGCTGGCGGCAACAGGGAAGTTTGCCCTTTCGACTGCATATTCCTGGGGCCGGCCGAAAAAAGCGTCCAGACCTGGTTTTTGGAGTATGCTGGCAACAACGGAGCTGTGGCCATGGCTGTGGTCAAGCCAGCGGGCGCGGTGCCCCTCATGATCCCGCCGGAGCCTGTCGATCTTGAAAAGATCCCCTCGCCCTGGCTCGATGGCTGCGCAGTGCCGCCAGACAACGGCGAGGTCCTCTGGGAGCTGACCCGGGGCTGCCCCTACCACTGCAGCTACTGCTACGAGGGCCGCGGCCTCTCTACTGTCCGCCATGTCCCGACAGCAAGGCTCGAAGCAGAACTGGCACTCTTCATGCGAAGCGGCGTGGAGAAAGTATTCGTGCTCGATCCCACCTTTAACCTGCAGAGGGACCGCACGCTGTCCCTTCTTTCGATGATGAAGGAAAAAGGGGGCGGCATTTTCTGGAATTTCGAGATACGGGCCGAGCTTCTCGATGCACGGCAGGCCAAGGCTTTTGGCGAACTGGATTGTTCACTTCAGATCGGCCTCCAGAGCGCACAGAAAAAAGTAATGGAGAATATTGGCCGGAGCCTCGACCGGGGCCTCTTTGCTAAGAAGGTCGATCTCCTGAACCAGGCCGGTGTCGTTTTCGGTTTCGACCTCATCTACGGACTGCCGGGCGATTCGCTGAAAGGCTTCCGGGACAGCCTCGATTTTGCGCTCTCGCTCTATCCGAATCACCTCGACCTTTTTCCGCTCTCGGTGCTCCCGGGTACAAGCCTGTATGAGCAGATCGATCAATACCAGCTGGACTGCGACCCCAATCCGCCTTACCGGCTTAAGGGACAGCCGGGCTTTCCCGCCGCGGACATGGCAAAAGCCGAGGAAATCGCGCATGCCTGCGACATTTTTTATACGCTGGGCAGGGCTGTTCCCTGGTTCAACGCAGTGTTGCAGCCCCTCGACTTGCGGCCTTCGGCATTTTTCCAGAAAATCGCCGGCGAAGCTGCCGTCCAGTTTCCCGGTTTCAGGGATGCCTCGGAACTTCTTCATGCGGATATTGAGGCTTTCCAGTGCAAGATCCTGCGGATTATCTACGAACAGCAGGGCAAAGCTTCAATGCTGCCTGCCGTGCTGGATCTGGTCCGCTACAATGGGGCGCTTTCGAGAGCCTTTGCCGAAGATGAAACTACGAAACTCCAGCTTTCCTATCCCCTTCCGCTCGTGGATGGCGGTGAAATCCTCGATGTTGAAGGTTTTTCCGACGAATACAGGGTTCGTCCCTGCACAGTAATGATCAGACCAGGAAAAGACGGGCCGGTAGTAAAAATCGTATAAATTTTGCATATTTATGCTTGACTTCGATTGTGCCATGTTTTATTGTCTGATTCATCTATGAAGCACATTGCCAACAACAATAGCAGCCTCAATAATTGCCGGGTCGCGACAGCGGATCCGGCGCTGTGCGCATAGAATCATTCTTTTCTGAAAATGGGACCGGCTCCATGAGAGCCGGTCTTTTTTTTTATCAAGGAGGATCGAATGTCGTATGCAGACGGAACCAGCGTCGTTGCTGGAAGCGAAACATCGTGCCAGGAAGCAGGATTGGGGGGCGCGGCCAGTATAAACTCAGCCAGCACAAACTCAGCCAGCACAAATGCTGCCGGCACAGGCGCGGCGGGTGCGCGTACGATCGGCGAAGTGCTGTCGCGCTGGCAGAATGCAATCAATTCAGAAGGCGAATCGTTTTCGTCGGTCTTAAACAGGCGGTATGTCGCGAAATGGAATTCGGGCCCCCTGGCGGATGTCATGCGCATCAGGACGGCACTAGTCCTCGGCCAGCAGGAATTCCTGGCGGACAAGGGTCTCGTTAATATCGATCGCGTGTCAATGTCTCCGATCACCGATCCCCTCTGCCATGATGTTGAGCACGTGCCAGTGATTTCTTACCAGGATGTCCCGTATCGCACAACGCACTCGATGATCTATTCCAAATTCCTTGCCTGCATGAATCCCCGGGTAAAAGGAATCTTCATCGACTCGTCGAACATCAGGCTCGAATTGCCCCATGAGGATCCGGTGAAGCGCAGAAAATATCTCATCGATTTTTCGCAGATGGATGTCGAGGCGAGACGCGAATCGCAGATATGCGGCGATGATTATCTTGACAAGCCCACTGAAGTATCCGGGATATTGGAAGGTGAGTTGGACAAGGCCCTCGATTTCTTCGAGGACATGATTATTGCTGCAGTTGCCAGGATACTGGCCACCTGCTCCGATTCGCTTGCGGCTTTGAACATTTCGCTGGCGATCCCAGCCAAGCCATTCCCGCGCTTTTACAAGGATGAATGCGAGGGGCCCGAGGAAGGACTCGAAAAAAGGCTGGGGCAGAAGGCAGGCAGCCAGTTTTTCTGGATACTCGGCCTGATGCGCGAGAATTACGATCTCGTCTATCCTTTCCTGGGAAGGGACGGCTCGGTTCCGTCCCACAGCGCCATTTCGTCGCGGCAAATCTACAATTACGATCTTTGCGCCTCGGCATTATATCCAGACGGCGGCCGCGGCGAGGCTTTCGAAGTCCTGTCGGGAGGGCTGCGCGAATGGTTTTACCCGGCGATCATAGCACGCCTGCTGGACAACAAGGTCATCAGCGAGGCGCCGCGCTTCGACAGCGCTGGCAATATCACGAACATGGAAGAGCTGGACGGCTATGGGCCATTCCTCGCCGCGGCCGCATCGAAGACGCAGACCGGCGAATCGGCTTTTCCCCAGACCTTTGGTGGGGGACTTGGGATCGAAAGGACGCTGTTCGCATTGCTTCAGGGCCCCGTGATCCATTCGATCGACGAAGTAACCTATTTTGGCAAGAACCCCGACGCAGGCTCGCCCTTTCTTTTCTAGGCCATACCGGGCCTACTCCCCCTCTGTATCTTGGGGAACCGTATCCTCGGGCGTAAGGCCATATCGCTCGTCCTCGACGTTGCCGCGCGGCTCAATATGCACGATGACATCGTAGACTTCGGGCATGTCCTTCTTGATGGCCTCTTCCACCCGCAGGGCAATGGTATGGGCGTCCTTGACCTTCATGGCAGAGTCGACTTCGATGTCCAGGTCCACCATAAGCATTGAGCCGATCTTCCTGAGCCTTACGCGGTGGGGATTGCCGGCTTCGGGCACTTCGCGTATCGCCTTGAAGAGTAGCTGATAGGGACCCGGATCAGAGGAGCCGTCCATGAGTTCGGTATTGGCTTCCATGAAGATGGAGATTGCGTTTTTGATGATCCAGATCGCCACCAGGGCTGCCAAAATTTTGTCCATGACAGGGATTTTCGTGATGTAGGTGATGACAAGGCCGACAAGGACACCGACGGAGGTGACGACGTCACCGCGCATATTCTTGCCGTTGGCGATCAGCATGGAGGAGTCCGCTACCTTGCCATAGTGGAACTGGCTCCAGGCCAGGGCCAGCTTGCCAATGATCGAGATCACCGAGACCCAGATGCTGATCATCGAGGGCATGGCCGAGGGTTCTTTCGAGAAGATGGCGGTGACGGCGCTGATCAGTACCTGCACGCCCGCGATCAATATGATGAACGAGATAATTGTCGTGGCGATGGTTTCCGCCCGGGCATGGCCATAGGGATGCTGCCTGTCGCCGGGCTTTGCGGATACCCGCGCCGCTATCAGGGTCATTATCGAGATGAGCACATCGGTCGCGGAATCGATGCCGTCGGAGAGGACTGCGAGGCTGCCTGCCACGACTCCCACGCCCACTTTCGCCACGGCGAGGAAGGCGTTTCCGCCCAGCGCTATCCAGCTTGCTTTCTTTATTATGCCAGTTCTTTTGTCCATGAAATTATACCTCGTACAGTAAAAAGTACACGCATGCTGCCATGAGCGCAAATACGCCATTATATGACTATGCCGGCAGGCCTGCAATCGGGGGGAGGTACAGCTTACTGGTTTGCGATGATGCCGTCGGCAGCGCGGAGTCCGGAGGCCCAGGCAGCAGTTATGCCCCTGCTCGTGCCAGCGCCGTCGCCGATGAGGTAGAGCCCTTCTGAAGCCTGGAAATTCCTGTCGAGGAAGAGCGGATGATTCGCATAGAGCTTTATTTCCGGGTAATACATGATAGTGCTGGGATGGAGAAGGCCCGGCACGATGGAATCAAGCAGGTGCATGGCGTTCCACAGGGCGTTGAGTATTTTGGCCGGAGCAGAGAGACCGATATCTCCAGGAGTGCAGGAAGGCAGCGTCGGTTCAAAATCGTAGAGATCGCCGGTGAAGGATTCGGAAAAAGACCGCTTGCCGAGCCGGAAATCCCCAACCCGCTGCATGATCGGCTTGCCGCCTCCCAGCAGTGCAGCCTGCTTTCCAATCATGCTGGCATAAGCCTGGCCGGAAGCGAGCGGCGCGGTCAAGGTCACCGTCTTTAGAATGGCGAAATTGACAAGTCCGTTTTCCGGCCGAGAGGAGGACCAGGCATGGCCGTTTACCGAATACCAGTAGCCGTCTTCCGGACTTCCGTAGCGCTCCTGCACGACATAGGCCGAACGCGAATTGGTGCAGAATGTCCTCGTTTTTTTCGGGAAGATGAATTTCGGGTCATAGTAGTCATGGACAATCGGATAGCGCTCCTCTTTTGTCTCCACCCTGATGCCGATGTCAACAATATTGTCCCTGTAGAGGATGCCAGCGGCGTTCATCATCTCCTGAAGGAAGGCAAAGCCACCTCTTCCCGGCGCGATGATGAGGTTGGAATACTGGATTTCGCGCCTGTCGGTCGTGATGAATTTCTGCCCGGCATTGAGTTGCGTCATCTTTTCGCCAAGCGAAATTTCAGCTCCCAATGCCTTCAAAGCCACAATGAGTTTCTTGATGAGCTCGAGCCCGCCGTCCGTGCCGAGGTGTGACTGCCGGATTTCCAGCAGGCTGACGCCGATTTTCTGCGCCCTGCGGGTATAGGTGCTGACATTGCGCTTTTCGAGTATGTCGGGTTCGAGCAGGGCTTCGACCCTCGCAAGATAGTGCTCGGCCGTCTCCTTGTCCCAGCAATTTTCAGGGAAACCGATAGGCCAGCTGAAATTCATCTTGCAATCGTTGCGTAGGCCGCCCGACGACACTTCGTTCTTGTCGATGATGATGAGTCGTTTCGCGGGAAGCTTCCTGCGCAGTTCAAAAGCCGCACCGAGCCCCGCGGGCCCGGTGCCTATGATGACGATGTCGTAATGGTCCATCAGCAACCTGCAGTCGGTCTAGCGCTTCGTAAGATATTTTCGGGCATCGAGGGCGACTGCGGAGACGATGATAACGCCTTTGATAATCTGCTGCCAGTAGGGGTTCATGTTGATGAAGGTCAGTCCGTAGGAAATGATGCTGAATATCAGTACGCCAATGACCATGCCCGGAACCGTGCCGATACCGCCCGAGGTGGAGACGCCGCCGACGACGCAGGCCGCGATGGCGTCCAGCTCATAGCCGTTGCCGTAGTTGTTGGTCGCGCCGCCCGTGCGTGCGGCTTCCAGCGTGCCTGCCAGCCCGTACAGCGCGCCAGCAAAGCAGTAGACGATGAGCAGGGTCTTCTGTACCGGGACGCCCGACACCTTGGCTGCCTCGGAGTTGCCGCCGATGGCGTAGATGTTCTTGCCGAACCTGGTCTTGTTGTGCATCAGCCAGACGATTGCAGCGATCCCCAATGCTATAAGGACAATGTAAGGTATCGAGTAGGTCCCATCCAATCCCAGATAACCCGAACCGAGTGTCGTCAGATCCTTCCGCAGGCCGCCGATAGGCTGGGCGCCATAGGGTGGGCGGTCAAAGTAGATCGAGGTGATACCGTAGGTGGCAACCTGCGTCCCCAGGGTCGCTATAAAGGGTGGAACCTTCAAGTAGGCTATGATCGCACCATTGATGAGACCGATTAGCCCGCAGACGACAATGGCGATTACAATGGGTAGCCAGATGGGCAGATCGCTCATTCCCGGATACATGCGCCGTGCGTAATCTTGGTACTGCAGCAGCGATGAGGCCACGACAGCCGCGAGGCCAACCTGGCGACCAGCCGAAAGGTCGGTGCCTCCCGTTATCAGGATGCCACCGATCCCCATCGCGATGATGATCCTCGTCGCGGACATGGACATGATGTTGCGAAGGTTGCGCCATGCCAGGAACGACGGCTCCTGGATGGTGATGCCAAGAACCAGTATCATAAATACTATATATATCGCGTTGTTGAGTGCGAATTCCTTGGATTTCTTGTTTCGCGCCTGTGAGCGGGTCAGCGTATCGCCTTGTGCATTTTTTTCAGTCATTTTGCTTTTCTCCTCTTCACATGAATTGAGCTGCAAGCCGCATGATTGCTTCCTGGTTGGTGGTTTTTCCATCCACGATACCAGTAACCCTGCCTTCACACATGACCATGATCCTGTCGGACATGCCCAGCAATTCGGGCATCTCCGAGGAAATCATGATGATGCTTTTCCCATTTGCCGCAAGATCGGCGATGATCGAGTAGATTTCATATTTGGCGCCGACATCAATACCGCGGGTTGGTTCGTCCAGGATTAGGATATCGGGTTCGGTGAGCAGCCAGCGCGCGAACAGCACTTTCTGCTGATTGCCGCCCGACAGGTCTTTTATCCGTGTTTTTACCGAGGGCGTCTTGACCCGAAGCTGCTCGATGCTCTTCTCGGTATCAGCCAGGCAGCGCTTATCGTCGAGAAAGCCGCTGCGTTTCACATAGCGGGGAAGATTTGCCAGTATCGTGTTTTCCATCACCGACAGCATAGGAACGATGCCTGTGGCGCGCCTTTCCTCCGTCAGCAGCGCCATTTTCCTGGAAATGGCGTTCTGCGGAGAAGTAATGAAAGCCGTCTTTCCATCCAGCGTGATGGTGCCCGATTCGATGGGGCGGAGACCGAAGATCGATTCGACGAGTTCCGTCCTTTTGGCTCCGACAAGACCGCCGATGCCAAGGATTTCGCCTTTGCGGAGCTCAAAAGAGATGTTCTTGAACGATTTTGTCTCGGCGGAAGTGAGATCTTCGACTTTCATGACAGCTTCGCCAGGAACATTGGATCGCGGAGGGAACCGGTGCGTAAGGTCGCGTCCGACCATCTTGGAGATGATCATGTCCATGGTCAGGTCTTTTGCTGAATAGGTCCCCACATGCCTGCCGTCCCGCATGATCGTGACTTCGTCGGAAATCTCGAGTATTTCCTCGATTTTGTGCGAAATATAGATAATGGATACACCCTTTGACCTCAGGTCGCGAATGATCCTGAAAAGATGCTCGACCTCATTCTCGGTCAGCGAGGAGCTAGGCTCATCCATGATGATGACCCGCGCATTGTAGGAGACTGCCTTGGCTATTTCCAGAAGCTGCCTCTTGGAAACCGAAAGATTCCTTACCCAGGTCTTCGGGTCGATATCTTCCATATTGAGCGATTTGAATATGCTGGTCGTATCTTCCAGCATGCGCTTATTGTCGACTAAGCCGAACGGCCCGAACTTCTTGACCGGGATCCTGCCCAGCCAGAGATTCTCCATGACCGGCCTGCAGGGGACTGGCATCGATTCCTGCGGTATCATTGAAATGCCAGCATCGAGAGCCTGACGTGTCGTGTCAAAATGGACAGGCTTACCTGCAAGGCGAACTTCACCTTCATCGGGGATATAGATGCCGAAAAGGCACTTCATGAGGGTAGACTTGCCCGCGCCATTTTCGCCCATGAGCGCGTGGACGGTTCCAGGCCTCACCTTTATGTTGACATCATCCAGCGCTTTGACCCCCGGGAAACTTTTCGAGATATGATTCATCTCCAGGACGTACTCGGCATCGCCCATGAGATGCCTCCCTTTTTAATTAATACATGATGCAAGGTGCCAGAAATCCGAAGGCACCCATGACAAAAAAGCGGGCATCCCACACCGTGGCTCGATTGCCCGCTTCACACAATCAAGGAAAATTTTCAGTTCAAAAAATTCCGGCCGCTTTTATCCTTGAGCGACCGGAATTTCACGCGTAAAAATCAAGTCCGATTTATTTGAACTGAGTGTAATTGTCCTTCGTGACCTTCTGGTAAGGAACCCACACATACTTTCCATCGGTGATTTCCCAACCGGCTTTCGTGACATCCTGGTTTTTCGCGAGGGCATAAGAGAGATCAAACGTAGCCTTGCCCTGGTTCTTCGCATCGTTCAGGACTGTGCCGAGGAGGGTGCCCTCTTCGACAGCCTGGAGAGCAGGAGCGGTGGCATCGACGCCAACGACAGCAATCTGCTTCTTTCCGTCAAAGTAGCCGTCAGACTTGAGGGCTTCGATGGCGCCGAGAGCCATATCGTCGTTGTTGCAGAACACAACTTCAATCTTGTCGCCATAGGCAGCAAGGAAGGCTTTCATCTTGTCGAAGGCCTTCGGGCGATCCCAATAGGCGGTGTCTTCGGCGAGCTTGTCAACTTCGATACCCGCATCGGTCACAGCCTTAATGGAATACTGGGTGCGGAGCTCGGCATCCTGGTGTCCCGGCTCTCCCTTGAGCATGATGTACTGGATCTTTCCATCCTTATTCTTGTCAGCTTCCGGATGAGCTTTCCAGTATTCGACAACGATCTCGCCCTGCATGGTTCCTGACTGCTCGGCTTTGGCGCCGACATAATACACTTTGTCCCAGGACTGCATATCTTCGGGCAGCGGCTCGCGGTTGAAGAACACGACCGGAGTCTTCTTTGCCTTTGCCTTTTCGATGATCGCGGCGGCCGCGGTTCTGTCAACCGGGTTGATCGCGATTGCTTTCATGTTCTTTGAAAGGAAAGCATCGACCTGTTCATTCTGAGTCGGCTGGGCATTCTGGCTATCTACGATCTCGAGTTCGGCCTTGTCCTTTGCATTGTCGCTAATGGCGTTGCGGACATAGGACATGAAGGTGTCGTCGAATTTATAGATTGCAACACCAATCTTCGGTTTTCCACCCGCTCCACCACCACAGCTGGCAAGCAGCAGAGCGGCAAGCGCGACAGCGACAAGAAGCTTTTTCATCTTCTTCCTCCTAATTATTCTTGTGTGAAATATATCACACACAAATATTTTACCTGTTTCGATTATGGCTGTCCAGACCGTAAAAATGAAATTGACAGCGCAGATCTGTTATTCTACTATTAACAATTGAATTGAGGTCATGCGAACGAGAAGAAACAGGAGGACCGGAATGAAGCGAATTGGAATCGGGATCGTTGCCCTTGTCGTGATCGCTCTTTTTGCTGCCTGCGGATCTTCGGGTGAAAAGACCGTAAAGTTCGGAGTCTTTGAACCTCTGACTGGCGCCAATGCGGGAGGAGGTGCGCTGGAAGTCGAAGGAATCAAGCTGGCCAATGAGCTTTATCCGACCGTGAAAGTCGGAAGCAAAGAGTATAAGATCGAACTTGTCATCGCGGACAACAAGTCCGACAAGATTGAAGCGGCTAACGCCGCGCAGAGACTCGTGGACAAGGATAAAGTCCATGTAGTCCTGGGTTCCTGGGGCTCATCGCTCTCGATGGCCGCTGGCCCGATCGTGAAGCAGGCCAAGACGCCGGCAATCGGCCTTTCCTGCACGAACCCGCTGGTCACGAAAGGCAATGAATATTATTTCCGCGTCTGCTTCCTCGACCCGTTCCAGGGCACGGTCATGGCGACCTATGCCACCAAGAACCTGTATGCAAAGAAAGCAGTCGTAATCCGCGAAGTTTCGAACGACTATTCCGTCGGCCTTGCCAAATTCTTCGAGGATTCCTTCAAGAGCCTGACGGGTGACGAGAATGCAATTCTCGCCGAGCTCAATTACAACACCGGCGACACGGACTTCGCCGCACAGCTCACCGAGATCAAAAAATTCAAGCCTGATGTCATTTTTGCTCCCGGCAACTTCACCGAAAGCGCTCTTATAGTCAAGCAGGCGAGGGAACTTGGCATCAAGACGCAATTCCTCGGCGGCGACACTTGGGAAACCCCGGAATTCCTCGACGTCGGCAAGGAACAGGTCGAGGGCGTCGTCTTCTCTACCTTCTTCGCTACCGAAGTGCCAATTACCGAAACCTCCAAAATATTCCTCGACGCCTATCGCAAGAAGTACAACAAGGAGCCTGCAGCCGTCACGGCGCTTGGCTTCGATGGTTACCTGGTCGCCCGCGCCGCAATCGAGAAGGCACAGAGCCTCGACAGGGTGAAGATTCGCGACGAGATCGCGAAGACAGCCGACTTCCCGGGCGCCGCCGGCGTCATCACGCTTAATGAAGATGGCGATGCCGTGAAGAGCGCGGTCATCAAAACCGTAAAGGACGGAAAATTCACCTATCTCGCAACCGTGGAGCCGCCGAAATAAGGGAGCGATACTGGGGGCGCCGCCCTGGCCAGGGCGGCGCCTTTCCTGACTGCGCTTCTTTTTTCGTCACTTTCCGTCACGCTGATGCTGGGACAAGCGGCGCTTGCGTCGCGTACGTCTTTTAGCCTTGAAACGGGGTACTGGATGAAGCCTTGAGCGCTTTTTGCAGGTTCCCGCTTTTGAATGGATCAAAAACCTCATGACCTTTACACTATTTTTGCAGCACATCGTCAATGCCCTTTCTCTCGGCAGCCTGTACGCGCTCCTCGCCATCGGTTACACGATGGTGTACGGGATACTGCGGCTCATCAATTTCGCGCATGGCGATATTTTCATGATCGGCGCCTATGTGGCATTTTACGGCACGGCGCTGTTCGTCCTGCCATGGTGGGCGTCCCTGCTCATTTCGATTGTCTTCACAGCGCTTTTCGGTATCGGCCTGGAGCGGGTGGCCTACAAGCCGCTGCGTGATTCACCGAGAATCTCGATCATGATAAGCGCGATCGGCGCTTCATTTTTGCTCGAAAACCTCGCCGTGCTCATCTTTGGAGGACGCCCCAAAGGCGTGGAAGTGCCCAAAGTGATGGGCCAGGTGCTCAATATCGGATCGGTGTCCTTCCTGGGAGTCAGCCTCTTCATCCCGATCATCACCTTTGGCCTGTTCGTGCTGCTGATGTGGATCGTGAACGGAACGAAGACAGGGATTGCGATGCGCGCCGTATCGACCGACATCGAGACTTCCCGCCTCATGGGCATCGACGTGAACCGCGTCGTGTCCTTCACTTTCGGGCTCGGATCCCTGCTTGCTGCCTTCGGCGGCATAATGTGGTCCTATAAATACCCACAGTTGAATCCGCTCATGGGCGTCATGCCCGGCCTCAAGTGCTTCATCGCCGCTGTCATCGGCGGCATCGGAAACATAGGTGGCGCGGTTCTAGGGGGCTTGCTGCTCGGCATAATCGAGATAATGATCGTCGCCTTTTTCCCGACGCTGTCGGGCTACCGCGATGCTTTCGCTTTCATTCTGCTGATCATCGTGCTGCTCGTCAAACCGACAGGCTTGCTGGGCAAACGCCAGGCAGAGAAGGTGTAGCCATGAAAATGAATAAAAATCAGCTCTATACGGTGGTGGCACTCTGCGCCATCCTGCTGTTCATAGTCATCGCCGACAACTGCTTCGATGCGTTCACGCTGAGGGTGTTCAATCTCTGCGCGATCTACATAATCCTGGCTCTGTCGCTCAACCTGCTCAACGGCTTTACCGGGCTCTTTTCGCTGGGACATGCGGGCTTCATGGCGGTAGGCGCCTATGTCTGCGCCTTGTTGACCATGCCACCCGAATTGAAGGAGATGAATTATTTCCTGACGCCGATCGTGCCGATCCTGAAAAACATAACGCTGCCATTCTTCCCATCCCTGCTGATCGCGGGGCTGGCGTCGGCGCTGGTCGGTCTGCTGATTGGCGCGCCCGTCCTCAGGTTGAAGGACGATTACCTCGCCATCGCGACCCTGGGCTTTTCCGAGATAATCCGCGTCCTCATCACGAACGCCCAGCCAATCACCAACGGCGCACAGGGGCTGAAAGGCTTGCCCCGCTTCTCGACCACCTACACGGTATGGGCTGTCGCCGGTGTGGTGGTGCTGTTCATGGTTCTGTTGATGCGGTCCAGTTACGGGCGCGCCATGAAAGCGGTGCGCGACGATGACCTCGCGGCGGAGGCGATGGGCATAAACGTGTTCAAGGTGAAGGTGACTTCGTTCACGGTCTCGAGTTTCTGGGCAGGCATCGGCGGCGCGCTGCTCGGGCATATGATAACGACCATCGACCCGAAGATGTTCACCTTCTCGCTCACCTACAACATCGTGCTGATCGTCGTGCTGGGCGGAGTAGGCTCGATAACAGGCTCTGTCCTCGCTGCAATTCTTGTAACCGTCCTGATGGAAGCGCTGCGTTTCCTTGATGAACCGATGAATTTCCTTTTTATCCATACAGGCGGTTTGCCGGGCTTGAGGATGGTTGTCTTTTCCGTCCTCTTGATGATTGTGGTCATTTTCCGGCAGAAGGGTATCATGGGCGGCAAGGAACTCTCCTGGGCTTCCGTGGCGGCCTTCAGAGAAAGACATTCACGCAAGGGGAGGCCCCAATGACTGACATCGTGCTTTCGACAAAAGGGCTGTCCATGCGCTTCGGTGGCCTCACTGCGGTTTCCGATCTCAATATTTCCATCGGCAAGAATGAAATAGTCGGCCTTATCGGACCGAACGGCGCCGGCAAGACTACCGCTTTCAACGTGATCACCGGCATGTACCGGCCATCGGCGGGCCAGGTTTTCTATCGCGACAAGGACATAACCGGCAGCAAGCCTCACGTTATCACGGAAAAAGGCATCGCCAGAACCTTCCAGAACATCAGGTTGTTCAGGAGCATGACAGTCCTGGAAAATGTACTCGTGGGCTGCAACCTGAGCATTTCCTCGGGTCTTTTCTCCGCGACGCTGAATCTGCCTGCCTATAGGAAGAAGGAAGCGGCGGCCCGAGAATTCGCCATGGCGCTGCTGGACAAGGTTGGCCTGACGGAAGCCGCGGGAAAGGAAGCGACGAGCCTGCCTTATGGGCAGCAGCGGCGCCTCGAAATCGTGCGGGCGCTGGCGACGCACCCCGCGCTGCTCCTCCTCGACGAACCCGCCGCGGGCATGAACCCGCAGGAATCGCTCGAGTTGATGGCCTTCATCCATACGCTGCGCGATGAATTCGATCTGACAATCTTCCTGATAGAGCACCACATGCAGGTCGTCATGGGCGTCTGCGACCACATGTACGTGCTCGACTACGGCATAACGATCGCACATGGGGACCCTGCCTCGATCCAGAAGGATCCCAAGGTGATAGAAGCATATCTGGGGGTGGACGATGCTGGAAATAAATGAGCTTTCGGTACATTACGGCGGCATTCATGCCCTCCAGGGTATCACCATGAAGGTCGAGGAAGGCAGAATAGTCACCCTGATCGGGGCAAACGGCGCGGGCAAGAGCACGGCGCTGAGGGCCACTGTCGGCCTTGTCAAGGCGACGGCCGGCACCGTGGTTTGGAACGGCACAAAGCTGACCGGCATGCCGACCAAGGACATCGTCACTCTGGGAATCGCGCTCGTCCCTGAAGGACGACGGATATTCGCGAACCTCACGGTGGAGGAAAACCTCATCCTGGGGGCTTACACCAGGACCAACAGGCAGGAAATCAGGAGCGACATGGACAGGGTGTTCGAGCTGTTCCCGAGGCTGAAAGAGCGAATCCGGCAGAAAGGCGGCACGCTTTCCGGCGGCGAGCAGCAGATGCTGGCAGTCGCCCGCGCACTGATGGCCAAACCGAAGCTCATCATGATGGACGAGCCTTCCCTTGGTCTCGCGCCCATGATTTCGAAGATGATTTTTGACATCATCAGGACGATCAACAAGAGCGGTACCACGGTGCTGCTGGTCGAGCAGAACGCCAAGGCTGCGCTGGAAATCGCCGACTACGGCTATGTGCTCGAGACTGGAAGAATCGCGCTCGAAGGGCCGGGCAAAGAGTTGCTCGCTGACGATCGGGTCAGGAAGGCTTACCTGGGAGAAGCGCAGGGCTGAATCGGGGAAGCTTTGCAGGACTTCCGCCCGGGTGCGGCCTCTTCATGTGCCACGCGCCTCATTCCTGTTTCGTGCGTCGCAGCCAGACGAGCCGCGTTGTATTCCGGAGAGCGCCGGCAAGCAGCGCGATGGCGAGGAAAGCCGAAGTGCCCGGCTCGAGCACCATGAGATCATGATAGGTCAGGCTCCCGCCGAATATCGCCCCGATGAGTGTAGGCGCAAGGAAGATGAGCAACACCCTCAGGATCAGGCCGAACGTGGTCCGTGCGGTGATCAACTGATGGAAATAGATATTGGTGCCCGTCTCCTGCCGTTCGACGGCAGCTTTGGCCCACGAATGCGCCGTTGACGTCTGGGAAAAGAGTGTCAAGATGTAGACGCCCAACGCTATGCCGATGAGAAGCAATACCCTGCTGACAGGGAAAAGTTTGGAACTCGATCCCGTGAAAAGAATTTTTTCAGCCGCCTGCGTCAGCATAGGCAGGATGATGCTCGATTCGACAATGCCACCCTGCGGCGCCAGCACCACGATACCGGCGTTCCTCTCTGGCCAGATCACGATCCGGGAGGAGAAACCCTCGACCGAGCCACCCTGGTACACCGTACGGTTGCCATTCGCCTCGTTGATCTTCCAGCCAAACCCCCTGCTGCCTCCCTTCTTGAGCGGCTGGTAAAGCCCTGTGACGGAAGAAGACGGAAGACTCGCAATACCCTTTGATGGGGGGGCCGTAATGTAGGCGAGGAATTTGGCCATGTCATCGGAGGTTGTGGCGATCCCGTCCGCCGGGGCAGCCGCGTTGGGGATTCTCGAGTTGTTGGGGAATTGGAAACTGAAGAAGCGGCCAGAACCGACTGCCAGACCCTCGACGGATTCAGGCACGGCTGTTGTGTTGCGCATACCGAGGGGGCGCAGGATTCGCGATTGCAGAAGTCCGTCGAAGCTGTCCACGCCCACACTTTCCATTACCACCCCAAGGACCCTGTAGGCGAAGCGGTTATGGGTTGCGTTTCCCTGGTGCCTGCCAGGGTTCAGGATATTCGAGGGATCGACTTCATACGCCTCGTAGCCAGAGATCTTGGTGCTGAACTCGCGTGCAAGGTCTTCGTTCGGGAGCATTGTCGGGTCAGCCATGTCGCGTACCGTAATTGTGGCGGGCGCGGCCAGGGCAGAGGATGGCGCAGCGGGGCCCGGCTGGCCGTCAATCTTAAGGTTCTTCTGCTGGCGGGCATCAGGCTTGCCAGGGTACTCAGGCAGATAGCTTCGGATGTCCTCATCAAGATTTATCTTTCCCTGGAGCGAAAAGGAATAGAGCAGCGCCCCGGTGAGGACTTCGGAACTCGGTCCAAGGTACATGGGAGTTCCCTTGCTGAGCTTCTCGCCGGCGCCATCGGTGCCGAACGATTCCTGGTAAATGATCGAGCCATTCCTGCAGACCGCGACTGAGTACCCGACCGTGGACTGCCTCGTTCTCTCATGCTTGAACAGCGCGGCCAGATCGGTGTATCTCTCGGGACCCAAGTCGGGGAGGTAGAGTATAATCGCACAGGCAGCGATTATCACGAACAGTGGCAGCAGCCTTTTCAACCAGCGCATCGCGGACAGTATAGCAGGAATGTGCGCGACGCGCCACAGAGATGAGCTACAGCGAGTATAGCAGATCCTCGTAATTGGGGAAGGGACAATCGGCCTTGGGCATCAAATCCTCGAGCCCGTCGCAAACCTCCCTCAGGCTGTCCATGGACGGAACCACCGAGTCCCTGTAGGCCTTGGCCTTGGCAAGCGGATCATCCACCCGCTGGGCATCCGAAAGTGCGGAAGCGAGCCGGTCGCATTCCTCGACAAGATTGGCGCAACCGGCGGCGATCCGCTGGGCGCGCTGTTCCTGGACAGCATTGGCAGCGCCGACTGCGGCAAGA
>JAJFUL010000189.1 GCA_021372425.1 Spirochaetaceae bacterium | reverse complement strand
AGTTGGATTCGGGTCGTGTCGATCATGGGGAAATCTTAGCCGCTGAGGTCGCTGCTTGCCACGCCGAAGCCGGAGGCGAAGGCGGGAGGGCGCAGAGGAAGAAGACTGGGCTTAGGTCATCAACGTCCCGGCCATTCGCGGTTCTGCGTGTGTCACTCTTCCGGGGGGGAAAGGAAATAGACCCTCACCAGAGGCAGGAGGGCCTTTCCAGATTCCCGGACATTGTCATAGTGCTGCTGCCACAATAGGATCAACCTCTCCAAGTCCATTGTCTCGATATGTTTTGTGGATGAGCGAACCTCCTTGATCGCGTCGGCAGTGAATCCGCCGGATGAGACGAATAACCCCATGTCACCATCTTTTCTGAGCACGGCTTCGAGAGCCCGGACTTCAGCTACAGCAACCTTCTGATTGCGATGCTTCACCTGCGCTCGGATGCGAGGTTCGCTGCTTCCAAGCGGGTCTTTGTATGCCACCAAGTCTATCCCGCCATCGGGGCCTGGCGGTGCGACGTGGGGCACATGGTAACCCATGGCACGAAGCAACTCGGCCACCAGTTTTTGGAAATCGTACGCTTCGAGCTCTTGAATCTGGGCTTCAATTTCTGCGGCAGCCTGATCGACGGCTTGCTCGTATGCTGTCTGGCGCACGGATTCATCCGATTCCTCTTCCGTGTCGGGCTCCGACTCGTCGCGTTCTCGTTTCCATTTGCGGTATTCCGTCATGGCCGAGCGGATGAACTTCTCGGCGCCTTGATCCAAGGCTTTTCGCCCTTCCTCGGTCAGTGTCCAATATCCGCCCGATTTCGTGAGATACCCTGCCTTGGCACAGTCGATTGAATAGAAATGAATGATCGTGTGCCAACGAACATACCCGGACTTTTCCAGAGGCGCTCGCTCGTATGCCGTGAGATTCAGTTTGAGTTCAGCGGCGTTGATAAGCTGCCGAACCCGTGCCCGGCCGCCCGCGGCCTTGAGCTCCAGAAGAACAGCTTTGATCATTTCACCCTTGCGGGCAATCGAGATGCGTTCCTGTTCCACGCCCCAACTCCTTTTCTTTCATAACCACTTGATTTATTCTCTAACCTATTCGATAGTACCTTTAGAGGCTAAGTACTGCGTAGCGGGTCTTGGCCTTGCCTGTTCCAGACTCGGGCGGGTATTCTACATCTTTTTGCCCGAGAGTGGTTGACGGCCTGCGATATCGTGCTAGTATGTTTATAGAGAGTAGCTGGTCCCAGTTGGCCAGTTCCTTTAATGGACAGGTTCGCCTGTCGGCTCCGGCAGAAATGCTGGAGCTTTTTTTATGTCTGTATGATTCCGGCCAGCTTCATTGCCACCACTTGGCATGCCGGGTTCGACCAATCTTTGTTCACAATTGCCCGTGCGATTGGATAGGCCGCAAGGTCAGCCAATTCCAGACCCGCTACGACCGAAGATTTCTTTCTGGCGAACTCCACGCGACGGGGAAACACCCGCTGGACCGTCTGAGCTTTTCGGTTCGTGACAGTGGGTGAACCGTAGTTCCATAGACCCCTCTGCTTGAATCCCTGGTACGTATCCTGTAATTCCCTGTCCTCGCGCCAGCCACGGCTCTCGGCAATGATTCGAGCGACATTCGGACGCCACGCCCCGCCAACGCCAGGCGGCCCGCAGACAATGCTCAGCATTTGGCTTATGGACATGTCGTAAGGATTAACAGGAACGATGAAACGCTTCAGCAGCATTCGTTTGTCAATGGTGATGGCGAAAAGGCGAATCCGCAATCCCGCCACAAGATCATTCAATGCCTCATAGAACGCTATTCGTCGAGCGACGTCTTTCAAGAATTCGAAGACTCCTATGTGCCTGCGGATATCTCTGGAGTGCAGCCCCGTATCGCGTGGAATCTCGAACCGATCTTTCAGGGCCTTGATGCGTGGAACTAAAGTGTGGGCATAGTATGTTTCGCCAACCAGCAAACCTAGGAGCACAAAGATGGGAAAGGCCGGATCGACTCGCGCCATGTCGTGCGTCCCGCATTCGTCAAGGAAGAGAAGATGGCGCGTCGGCTCTCTCATTGCGAGTTACCATCACGGTTCTCTTGCGGCTCTCCCGTAAACAACCCGCCGTGTTTCGCCTCGCGGGCGCGGTGTTGCTTGGGCTGTTGGGGCGTGTGTAGGGCTGGCGCGCCGCCGGGGACTTGGAGGCAGGCGGGGTTAGGCACGTGCGGGTCCTTGGAGCGATCTACCTTTATCTTAATCAATCCCATTTGATGGGGTCCTCCCCGCACATCTGAAAGATCCCGTTTTCGATCCTGTACGTGATATCTTCGCCTCTATAAGGATGCAAGCGCAAAGAGGGCAATTCCAATCGCCCCGCTGGGGCTCTGGTCATTCTGGGGAATCAATTCCACGGGCTTGCGCCCGAGGCTACTATCAGTCGCCCCCGGCGGGGGCTTCCGGCTTCGCTAAAGCCACGCCGGACAAGACGTCGAATGGGTCGCTCCACCATCCCGCCATTGCATCATTCCACCGTTCCATCATTCCGAGCCTCGGAAAACTGATAGCTGACAACTGATAGCTCCTCAAGTTGTGAGTGGTGAGTACCTGGAAGAAGTAATCAGCAGTCCGGATTCAGGCTTGCCTGGCGGGGGCGGGGTAAGGTGTCTTCTAACTTTTTGAAGAATATTCCCGGAATTTCAGGGGTGCGGCCGGGCGGTTTTGGGCGTTATCCGCGCGAAATGCGCGCAAAAACGGCATGTGATCTGTGTAGAGGTTTCAGGGAAGCCGTGTAAGTCCTTGTCGTTTTTGTGGTTCGCCCCAAGCCTTCCGAGTTTGCCGAAAAGTTCGGGCGTGACATGGCGGCGCCATTTGTTTCTTGTGGTCCCCAAAGGCTTTACATCAGATTTCGGAGCGAGTTTCAAAAACCAAGTGTCTTTTTGAGAAAGAATTTTTATAAGTCGTTGTGGCGCAAGGAGAGAATTTTTTCGGGGCTGTCCAGTCGGTATAATGGAGGTAAAGGGGCACGGTTGGTCCCTGCGCCATATCGGCACAAAGTCACGAAACTCCAGGTTGCGGCCCTGCCGCGCCCTGGGTGAGCCTGTCGGATCGTCGAATCGCGTTGGGGAAAAGCAAGCGCCTATGCCACGGTTCGAGCCCTGAAAGGGCGGCACACGATGTTGTTTCGCCCTTTCAGGGCTCAAAACATGTCGGGACAACGCTACCCAGGGCGGCGCTGCGCTCTGCCCTGGGCTGACGAATATACGCCCTTCGGGCGAAAGAGGGATCACGTGCGGCGGAATGATGCAAAATCCCGCTGATAGCTGAGAGATGACAAACGATAGCTGATAACTGACAGCTACTAACAGGGGTGTCACTATGACCAGAAACGATGCCATTGCCAGACTGGAACTTTCGGATGCGGATCGCCGCGCGATCGGCGAGGCCTCCCAGCAGGGCGCGGCCGCACTGACGGGCCCGCGCAAGAAGGCCTACGACGACGAGCTGCTGATCGAGATGATCGCCCGCGGCGACGTGCCGCAGTGGGAGATCGCCCAGACCGTCGGCCTCAATCGGCGCTTGGTCCAGAGGATCATCAAGGGCGATGCGCGAAAGGAACTGCAGCCGCGCATCGAGGCCGCACGCGAGAAGTATCGCCAGAAGGCC
>JAJFUL010000177.1 GCA_021372425.1 Spirochaetaceae bacterium | reverse complement strand
TGATACAAAAATTCCGGATCAGTTCGGGTTCGTGCATGACTCAACTCTACCGGAAACACCGCTCTTGCGCAATTGCATCCATTTGGCACATAGTATCCGCTATATGGTTCCTTTCAAAAAATTGCCTAAAAATGCAAGGACTTGTATTGTCGTTGAGCCCCTCTGGGCCCTGTTCGGACCGATGGCGACCTATTACATGTCTCTCTACCAAAAGGCCATGGGCCTGAGCGAAGTGCAGATGGGCATCGTCAACTCAGTCAAAATAGCCGCGGGTTTCATTTTCTTTTCGTTCGCATCCCCCATAACGAACAGGCTCGGTCGTAGAAAGGCGAGCGTTGCTTTCGACCTCGTCGCTTGGGGGCTCACCATGGTGATCTGGGCCTTTTCCCGGAGTTACGTCTGGTTCCTCGTCGCCGCAATCACAAACGCAGCCGTACGCGTCGTCAATGTCTCCTGGAACCTTCTCCTCACGGAAGATGCAAGCAACGAGCAGAGGCCGACCATCTACGGCTGGGTTTACCTGGCCGGAGCATTTGGCGGGATCACGACCTTCCTGGGCGGTCTTGCAATAGAGCGATTTGGCCTAGTGCCTTCCCTGCGAACCATCTTCATTGCCGGGGCCATCGTGATGTCCACCATGTTCATAGTCAGGTATATCGGAACCAGGGAAACCAAGATAGGCCTCTTGTTGATGGAGAAATCCAAGACCGAGCGATTCTCCCATTCAGTGCTGAAGCAGATCCCGGAAGCCGCAAAGGCACTCAAAGACCCTTTCTTCCTCCGTATGGCGGGGATATTCGTTATAGCCAACGCTGTGCTTTCCATTGATTTTTTCCGCGTCCTCTACCTTGGCGGCCAAAAGGGGCTTTCACCCTTCGTGATATCCATCGTGCCGGCATTGGGTTCAGTCGCAAGCATGGCCATATTCTTTTTCGTGCTTCCACATCAGGACGGTAGGGAAAACCATCAGCATCTCGCCTACTCATTCCTGCTCTGCATGATTTTTCAGCTTGTCTTCGTCTTTATCCCTGAAGGCTCTGTTCTGGGGGCGATCATCGCCGTACCTGGGCTCACTGCATCCTATGTCCTCCTGCAGACCTTCCGCGACTCGGTCTTCATGAATGCGACCGATTCCAACCAGCGAAGCGAAAGGTTCAGCCTTGTGCAGGCCCTCATGCTCCTGGTGAGCATTCCCATGGGCTGGCTTTCGGGCTACCTCTATTCGCTCTCGCCCCATTACCCTTTCGTACTGGCAAGTATTCTCTACGGCATAGGATTCCTCCTTGCCAGAGACCTGGGACGCTATGAAAAGACTGCGTAAGGAAGCAGAAGAATGACGTACCTTGATTGGGCGGCCACAGCCATCCCTGATGCCGAATTGCAGGCTCAGGCGCAGCAGAGGGCCATGGAGTGCTACGGAAATCCCTCCAGTCTCCATGCCGAGGGGAGATCGGCAAAATCCCTTCTCGAATCCGCAAGGACCGATCTTGTTTCTGCCCTATTCAAGGCAAATTCTCCTGTCAAGTCTACAGGAAGAAATCCCGGATCTCTTGTCTTCACAGGATCAGGCACCGAGGCTGATCAGATCGTCCTTCTTTCGCTCCTGCGTTCCCCGAAATACATGCAGCCAGCCAGCCAGCGAAATTCAGCGTCTGATTCCCCGCATATTGTCATTTCGGCCATCGAGCATCCGGCAATCTACGCCCAGGCGCAGGTCATGAAAAAGCTAGGCTTTGATGTTACCTTTGTCAATCCTGAAAGTTCAGGTGCTGTAAGTCCGTCCCGCGTGGCCGAGGC
>JAJFUL010000167.1 GCA_021372425.1 Spirochaetaceae bacterium | reverse complement strand
AGAGCCTTGTTCTGCGCGATCTTTGCCTCAAAGAGGGGCCGCGCACGAGTGGCACAGGAATAGCCGACTCTTTTCGTTTCCGACATGAAAAACCTGCCTTCCACAGCGCCGCTTCGATCCGCGCCGCCACCGTCTCGCCGAGGGCACCATCATCATCCACTTCGATACAGCCGGATTTGACGCCAAAATCCAAGGCGATGCGCAAGGCGGCGGCCTTTATGGCAGCACCAAACAGGCTTTCTACACTCGATTTAACCGCGATCTCGAGTGGCCCTGGTCCCGGGATGTAGCTCGCCACGCAGTCGGATTTTGCATGAAGGCCGGCATCGCTAGCGCAATACTCCATTTCAGATGCCATTACAGCTCCTCGATCAGGAAAGGACCATAGAGAGCCCTGGCGCAGCGGATTGCTCCGCAGCCAGACATACCTGTCCCGTATGAATCATCATGGGCTTCGAGAACGACTTCACCGTCAATCGAAAGCGTTATGCGATCATCAACGATCTCCAGACTGAGGGAATAATCCTTGTCGCGTTTCCAGTGATACTCTCTGTGCGCAAGCCTGGCAAAACCCCCATCCTGCTTCAGGATCGAGACGCCATTTTCGCCATCAAATCCTCCAAGGTAGCCATGCATTGCGCCGCATGCCCTTCCGACGAGAAGGTGGCTGTCTCCTGCCAGCGGCATCACCTGGCCGCGCACGCGCTGGTCGCCCACCTTGTATCCGCCCGTGTATGCCATAGCTTGCGCTGGCGTCATGAGGTGGAGCCTTCCCTCGCTGATGCTCCATGTTCCGCCATTCTGCGAAAACGGTGTAACGCAGCCAAATTCCACGGCCTGTTTCGCGATGTCGATGGCATAGGCGGCTTTTCCGCTTACGGCGAATCGATCCACAAGCAGGCGGCCAGAATCGCGCTTTCCGCCTCCCGTATAGCTTGTAAGCTTCAATCCGATCTCGTCTGCCTCGGCTCCATCCAGCCCGGGAATCACGTATTCCATCCAGTACCATTTGCCTTCGTTCGGAAAAACGATGGGTGTCGTGATGACTTCGTCCCCGGAAAAGCTGTCCCGCACATAGCCTTCTATGCCGACCTTCTGCCCTTCCCAGCGCTCGAAGCGGAGATGGATCCGCACTGTCTGGCCGGGCCTCGCCGCTGGAGAAAACACAGGGCTGTATCGTTCATCGTCGAAATCGCACCGGCGATAGAAGGGTTTGTAGAAAAGCTTGCAGGACATCTCGCGGACGATCCGCTCAAAACGGAACTCGAGCGCCCCCTCGCCGCCGATGCCGTCTCCTTCATCGAGGGTGCGATGTGCGATCGCGGAGCTGATCGGATCTGAGACGCGCAGGCCGTGGGTTGATCCCGGCAACCTGAAATCGAAATACAGCGCACTGTCTCCATCGCCTTGCGCGAGCGCTTCGGCAATGCAGCGAGGCGGTTCCAGGCTGGAAAGCCTGTATCCGGCCGCTGCCAGTCGCCTTGCAAATGTCGGGATATCGAGAATATTGAGGGCGCCCGGAAGCCCGGACAGGACGATAGTGTCATTTATCGGGTTTCGGTAATGCGCCGGAATGGCATCCAGGCCATACAGGACCCCCGCGATCGTGCCGACATTGCCTGCGTTGCAGTCTGTGTCCCATCCGCACATCGAGGCAATCTCGACAGTCCTGGCAAAGCTTCCCGCTCCGTACGCGAGCGCGAGCGCGCAGACTCCCGCATTCGGGATTACATGACAGGCCCCGGGCCACTTGTCGTAGCCCCACTCGGCGAGGAGATACTCCTGGCAGAGATGCCAATCACCAAGACTGGCATCATGGAATGCCATGACCGCCCGGACGACTTTGGCATAATTCGAGCTTTTATCGATGACCTTGAGGCCTTGTCCAATTACAGCGTGTACATCCTTTTCGCAGAATGCCGCTGCGATGCATCCGGCTATGAAAGCCGCGCCGTTCAGCGCTTCCCCGTCATGGGAGACGCTGGCCGCGATCCTGGCATATTCGGCAGCTTTTTCCGGATTGCCAGGCCAGATGAGACCCCAGGTATCGATGAAGATCTGGCCTCCGATCTGTTCAGCGCAGACTTGCCCGTTACGGGCGATGGAGCCAGATTCCGGCGCGGGAATCCCATGCTTCAGATTGAGGTATGCGGTATGCTCGGTGCTTCTGCCATAGCCGCCCCACCAGAACATCCCCGCCCCTTCCCGAGCGAAGTCCAGCCAGGCTTTCGCCACGTCTTCCACTTCTAGTGAAGGTGCAGGGCCACCAGACGAAAGGCTGCCAGCCTGTTCCACTTTTTCCAGGAAAGGCCTTATGAAGAAAGTCGGTCCGTTGGCATCATCGTCCGCGGCAAAATTCCGGTAATTCTTGACATAGTCTGTGATATCGCCATAAACGGCACGAATGCGCTCATAAGTCCAGATAGCGGGCTCCACAGGCGCTCCCAGTCTGATGCCGATGTTTTTTCCCAGAAAACCGGCATAGACTCGCTCGAGATAATCGGAAGGGATCGAAGACATTTGGCAGCTCCCCAAAAAGATAAAGGAAAACAAGCGAACTTGTCAGCCGCTTCAGCAGGCAGGCCCGCGCTTCCGGCAGGCCCATCCGCACTTTTCAGGCAGATGGACCTGATTCTGTATTATTTCAGCTTGGTCGCAGCGTACTTGGTCAATTCAGTACCACCCGCCTTGTACCATTTCTGGACAAACTCGTCGAACGAGGAAATCGGTTTCTTACCAGTGACGATATCGGCGACATACTCCTTGTAGAGGTTTGTCAT
>JAJFUL010000159.1 GCA_021372425.1 Spirochaetaceae bacterium | reverse complement strand
CTGACCGATCTCGCCAAGGATGGAAAGATAGATTTCGTGGGGGAGGCAGGCTTCGACCTATTTGGTGATACGCCCTTGCGGATCCGGAACGAAAAGAATCTGGCAGAGCAAAAACGGGCGTTTGAATACCAGATGAATCTGGCCATACGATATTCCCTGCCGATTGTTGTGCATTCGAGAAAGGCGACGGACATCTTGATGGGGTATGGGCGCACGTTGGCGCAGGTGCCGGCAGTAATCTTCCATTGCTGGCCAGGCCGCCTCGTGGAAGCGGAGGCGTTTCTCGGGAAGGGCGTGCAGGCGTATTTCTCGTTCGGAACGCCCATCCTCCGCAATGGCAGGCATGCGGTTGAATCCTGTGCGGGACTTCCGCCTGACCGCCTGCTTTCCGAGACAGACGCACCATTCCAGCCGCCATATGGCGAGCAGTGGACTCATTGCGGGCATCTGAAGGCCATCACGGCGAAGATCGCCGCGGTTCGCGCCATCCCTGAGGATGAAGCTTCGGACCTGCTGTATCGGAATTTCAAGACGGCTTTCGGAACCGAAATCTAGAAGGAATGACCATGGGACTCTTTGAGCGGACAGACATATTGGTTGGACAAGCGGGAAGGCAAGCCCTTCAGCAGGCCAGGATCGCGATTTATGGCCTGGGCGGCGTTGGCGCAGCCTGCGCGATGGACCTCGTGAGGATGGGCGTCGGGCATTTCTATGTCGTCGACTTCGACCTGGTCGAGGAATCGAACCTGAATCGCCTCTACTTCGGCTATCTTTCCACAGTCGGCAAGCCCAAAGCCGATGCCTTCGCGGACTTTGCCCGCGACATCAACCCTGACGTCGAGATTACCGCCAGGAAGCTTTTCTTTTCCGGAGAAGAGGCGGCTTCCATCGTGGACGACACAGCCGACCTGCATGCCGACTGCATTGATTCGCTCAACGCCAAGGTCTGTCTGCTGGAGGAACTCAGCCGACGCAAGGCCCTGTTCATCGCCAGCATGGGGACTGCGGGGCGGATGCAACCCGAAAGGCTCAGGCTTGGCTCAATCTGGGAGACGCGGGGCTGTCCCCTCGCGAAAAGCGTCAGGACGAGGCTCAGGAAAAGAGAAATCACCGCGGATTTCCCTGTAGTCTGGTCCGATGAACCCCCTGTGAAGCCGATCGATCCCGTCCTGCTGCGAGGGAAAAGTCAGGTTTTTCCTGCGGTGGGGCTGGGCATCCTGGATTCCGTCGAGGAAGACGGCGGGGAACCATGCACTCCGTCGGGGCGGGTCCGCATGGTGCAGGGTTCCGGGCCTTTCGTTCCGCAGGCCGCCGGCCATATCATGGCCAGCTGGATTGCCCGCCAGATACTGGAAAAAGCCAGGAGGTCTTAAGATGCTCAATCCTTTCAAACTGGAACGATATTTTGCCCAGCACGAATTCTCCGCCCGTTTTCTCCTCTGCACATCCGATTGCGAAAGCATGACAGTCGGCGAATTGCTGGCGCTCGACCAGGATAAGGACAGCAACACTATAGAACTCGACTCAACATGGCTGGGCTATACCGAATCGAGGGGAAATCCGGCCTTGCGGCAAACCATTGGAGGCCTTTACGAGGGGATAGACGCCGATGCGGTGCTGTTGCATTCCGGCGCCGAGGAGGCAATACTCAATTTCTGTCTAGCCACGATAGAATCGGGCGATCCTGTCATCGTGAATACTCCCTGCTACCAATCGCTCCAGGAAATTCCCCGCTCGCTCGGCGCTTCAGTCATGCCTTGGCAGCTCAGGAACAACGGGAAGCGCTGGGAGCTCGATCTGGCCTGCCTCGGCGCAATGCTTGAAAAGACAAGCAAACCACCTCTCGTGATCCTGAACATGCCTCACAATCCCACCGGAGCCCTCATGAGCAGGGAAGAATTCGCCGAGCTGATCCGTCTATGCCGCCTCCATGGTGCAACCTTGCTGATGGACGAAGTATATCGTTATCTGGAAAGAGATGCGGCAGAGAGACTTCCCGCAGCATGTGAGGCATACGAGAAGGCTGTTTCGCTGTCAGTCCTTTCGAAGGCCTGGGGACTCGCCGGCCTGCGGATAGGCTGGCTGGCCAGCAAGGACAGCCAGCTTCTGGACAAGGTTGCGAGCGTGAAAGACTACAACTCGATCTGTGCATCGGCGCCTTCCGAGACGCTGGCCTTGGCCGCTGTCCGCCAGACCGCTGTCATCACGGCGAAAAACCGACAGCTATGTGCGCAGAACACGGCTCTCTTCCGGCAATTTTTCGAGAAACACGAAAATTACTTCGGATGGATACCACCGGTGGCTGGCTCCGTGGCTTTCCCATGGATCAGGAATTGCACGGCACAAGCCTCGGCCGACCGTCTCGCGCGCGAACTTTTGGAGGATACAGGAATCCTGCTCCTGCCCGGATCTCATTATTCCTTCGACCCGGCTTACTTCAGGATCGGGCTTGGAAGAGCCGCAACCGGCGAGGCTCTCGGCCTTTTCGATGCATGGCTGGACTCGAAGAGACTCTAGCTTGCGCGGAGGAATTCTCCACGGTCAGTCCCCAAAAAGGAATCTGCGGGGATTGGTCGACCCAAAGGCATTTTTCAGATCCGAAGAAAGGCGGCTTTCCGAGAAATCCCTGAAATAGCGAAGATAGGATGGCGCCCTCAGCAGATTGACGAGAAAATCCGATCCAAACATGACACGGCGCACAACTGTCTCCCTGCGGGCTTCCTTCATGCCGCCCAGGAGTGAAACCAGTCCGTCGTAATAGGAGGGCTCGACGCCGTTGAAGGAAAGGTCGGTATAGACATTCGGGTATTCGAGCATCAGCGAAATGATGCTGTTCCTCCAGTCCGTAGGGTAACTGCCCTTGATCGTCATGGTGTATTGCGCTCCGAAATGGGCAAAATCCAGAATCAGGTCCGGATGTTCCTGAAGCGCCGGTCGATAGCTCGCCGGGTCGGTCTGTCTCCAGGCATCCTCGAGGCCAATGGTGCGGAACCCCTCGTCGTCGCAGTGAGTGATAAGGGGGACATTTTTCTTTTCGCAGAAGGAATAGAGTACCTCCACCGTATCCCGTTCGGCCCGGTCGCCAGGCCAGGGATCGAAACCAAGGGGCGGATAGAGTTTTATGCCCCCGAAGAACGGTAACGAAGACGAAATACCCCGTACATCGGAATTTCCGAGCGCATCAAAAATCATCCCCGAACGCTGGCGACTTCTCACAAATCCTGAAAACCATGTATCGAGGAAGGCTTCCATGCTCTGCGGCGTATGGGATTTGGGGTTCACCCCGAGGAAGGGACAAATCTCGAGGAATCCGGAAGGGCGCTTCATCCTGTAGGCGCTGATGCCGTTCAGGACATCCATTACCTGCGCCTCGATCGGCTTGTGCGGATAGTGGTTGTAGTAAGCATCCGGATGATGACCGTCAGGCTGATTGAAATCAATGAGAAGGGGCACGAGGATCAACCTGTCGTAGTAGTTGTCGCCCACCAGGAGTCTGCCACCCTTAAGCAAAGCTTCTTGTGTACCATTCTTGCCGTAGAAGCCGGCAAGATCGTCTTCCATTATGCAGAAAATGTCGCCGGGCTCATTTTCCATGACGGCGAGCATGTTGCGGAGTTTTTCACCACCTTTGTGGAATAATGAGGAAGTCAGGTAATTGAAGGATGAAACCTGGCTGTAGAGTGTCTCTATCTTCCGGGACCGGGCGGTTTCCAGGAGCGCAAGGAACGAGGGATGTGACAGAGTGTGCGCATGGCAATGAATATCATAGAATTCGGCTGCTGCCATTATCTCTCCTGGAAGGATCAGGACAGAAGATCAGGCGGGCTTCGCACCCTGGCTCCTTCCCCTGCGATTTGTGAACCATACACCGAAAACAATCAAGAGGGCGCCAAGGCCCTGGGCAAGATTGAGCGGTTCCTTACGGATCAGAACGCCTGCCAGGACGGTGATGACGGTGACCAGATCCGAGAAGACCGCTGATTGCGAGGCTTTGAGCGAACTCAGCGTGTAGTTTATGAGGAAGAATGCCACGACGGAGGAAAGAACGCCAAGGTACAGGATGGCGTACCATACCGAACCTGCACGCTGGACAAGCGAAGACAGTGCACCGATGATTCCGCCCTGATCCTCACCCAGAGAGCCTGTGAGCCAGCGCACAAGAACGACGACCCCATACGAAATCGCTCCCGACCACATCATCGCAAAGGTCCGCTCGAAATCAGTGAAGGTTTCTGATGCCTTGCGCGAGAGCACGTTGAAAAATGCCGCGCTTACCATCGCTCCGAAAAGGAAGAGGAGGCCCCTTGTCGTTCCCTCCTGGCCGCTTCCGTTGCCCGCGCCAGCCAGCACGACGACGATGACACCCGCAACGGAGAGCCCTAGTCCCAGCCCCTGGGCGCGATCGGTCTTCTCTTTCAGGAAGACTGAGCCCAACACCGCCACAAGCGCGGGTATCGCCCCAATGATGATGCCCGCCATGCTTGTAGAGGATTCGTTCACGCCATAGGTTTCGAAAATGAAATAGAGCACAGGCTGGAAAAGGCACATGGCAAGCAGGAGCTTGGGGTTTTTGCCTCTGAAATCGACTTTCTGGACTCTAAAAAGGACGAGCAGGGACATGAGAAGCGCCGCGAGCAGGAACCGCACGAAAATGAGCTCCATCGGGTCGAGCACAGCCAGGGCATTCTTGGTGACCAGGAAGGAAAAACCGAAAATCGAGGCGTAACCGATTCCGGCGATCATGCTGAGAGTATGTTGCATGGCAGGATGACAGTATCATCCAAAGTCCTTCTACTCAAGAACTCGACCGTATGGTATAGTAAGTAGAGAGGTGTGAGATGGACAAGAGCGTCGAGGAATTCTGGGAAGAGTTTGAAAAGGAAACGGGGGAAAAAGTTCTCGCCAAGACGATGGGGCAGTCTTTTTCATCCTCGAACGATCGCGGGGACTGGGGCCTTCTTGTCGTGACCCCAACGTGCATCCGATTCCGAAAGACACCCGGCGAAAACTGGTTTGCCACTCTTTTCAAAACATCCAGACCCAAGGTACCGGTCAAGAGCGAAGAAGATCTCGTGATTCCCTTTTCTTCAATCGTCTCTCTGGTTCCGCCGCCCCGTAAATTCCTCGATTTCCTCTTTGGCAGCCCCTTTTTCACCTTCACCGTGCATTACAAGACCGGATTCTCCGAAGAGCTCGCGGAAACGCCTGTATCGAAAATCCGCTTCGCGGTTGATCCGAAAAGCGATTTCTTTGTGCAGTTGAAGCAGAAGGCAGGGCTTCCCTGATTTGATCAAGAGCGCCTGGAACCTAGCCTGGAGGCTAACCTGGAGGCTAGCCTCCAGGCTAGGCTGAAACGCCTGCCAGTTGCCAAGGCAAGGGCGCGCGAGCCAGATCCGGTGCGCACCACGAGGCCCCCGCCCCGAAGAGCACCGTTTCGTCAAAGCTCGACGTGATGCCCAGACAGCGCGCGCCCGCACTCACACCGGCTTTTATCCCGTTGACCGCATCCTCGATCACAAGGCAATTTTCAGGGTCTACACCTATCCGCTCCGCTGCCAGAAGGTAGATATCGGGAAAAGGTTTTTTTCTCGTCATGTCGGAACCAGTCAGAACTACATCGAAAAAGGCAGTATCGAGACCGAGCGACCGCAGGTTGATCCGAACCTTCACCAGGTCGGCAGCTGACGCGATCGCGATCTTAAGGCCTCTTTCCTTGCAGATCCTGGGATACTCGAGTGCTCCGGCCAGCACAAATTCGGTCTTCAGCGCCAGTTCATCATAGAACTCATAGGCCCTTGCCTTTGCCGCGGGCAAGTCGATAATCAGCCCGTAATCGCGGGCCGGTCCACCTATGAACATGTCTTCGCCGGCTCCGATGTAAGGCTTGAAGGCTGACTGGGGAATCTCGACCCCATACCATTCCCGGTACATCCGCTGGACGGCTGCTGAAGTAAGGTCCTCTGAATCGACCAGGACGCCGTCCATATCGAACAGGACGCCCAGGAGGGGTTTTTCTGCTATTGTCATGTGGATCGAATGTAGCATGACTCTGGCTGATGCCGGAAGAGGGATTACTGACACGGCAAAAAGACAGCGCAGTTAACCGAAAACCAGGCACAGTTGCATATTACCAGCTGAATGGTTATCTTTCCCGGAATGATCGATGTGTGCGATGCACTTGAGCGGGCAAGCATTCCCTGCATGGAATACGGCATCACGGCGATAGATGCCTACAAGGGCATTTCTCCGGAGAAACCCGTAAAATTTCTCATTGCCGAAGGCAGCATCGTGGACCTGGCCCGCCAATTCGATACCCTCGCCTACCCCGGACTGCCTTATGCCGACGCTTCCCTCGGCAGCGAAACCGCAGGCAGCGAAGTAAGATTTCTCTGTGTCGATTCGCTGGACCAGAAAAACCTTGGCTCATCGCCCTATACCGATTTCAGGAAAGCACCCCACAGAAGCTTCTACCGCGACCCGCAAGGGGTCTACCCTTCACTTCGGTCAGGCGGGTTCATGCCTTCCAGGTCATCGGAAAATGCACTGTTTGAAACCGCTCTCTATGCATCGCGATTCCCTGGCGTCGCCGCAGATACGTTCAAGGGGCTCCCCGTACCGAAAAATCCGTCCGCTCTATGGCAGCGGGATCTACTTTCCATCATCCTGCAGGCTCCCTATTCCTCGCAGGCGCTTGAAGGGTTGTTAATCTGTGGTTTTGTGCAGCAGCAATGGCCGGACCTGTATGCGCTCCTTTCGGTGGATCATGCAAAGGATTGCCATCCTGAGGGCGGAGGCTGGTCGCACACGATGGCCGCGCTCGATCAGCGAAAAACCTTTCCGCTCACCCTTTCGCTCGCGATCCTGCTTCACGACACGGGGAAACCGCGCTCTACCGCGAGGGAAGGCCACCGCTTCGACCGCCACGCCGAAATAGGCGCCTCGCTGGCGGCTTCCTTCCTGCGTTCACTACAGTTCGACCAGCGGATGATAGACGATGTCTTTTATCTGATACGGTGGCATATGCTGCCTGCAGCGCTGCCGAAGATCCCCATCTCGACCGTGAGTGATATCGTGCTGGATCCCCGCTTTGTCGAGCTCCTGGAGCTCTATCGATGCGACGAGTTTTCGACCTTCAAGGGACCTGATGCCTATTATGCCGCCTGCTCGGCCTATCATGCCTATATGAAAAATGTGCGTAATCCCTACCGGGACGACAAGGGACGGAAGATATGGAAGCCCCTCCCGGAAGCGCCCGGAAGTTGAGAGTCGAAAGCCCGGGGCCAGGCGGCTCTGCCTTCAACGGATGGCAGACATGGGCACATAGGGTACAGTCCATTTGGGAGCCCGGAATTGCGCAAATTCCTTATAATGTTCTACCAGCAGGTCAACGATATCCTGATCGAGTGGCATGGATTTCATGGTCCAGAAAGCCTCTATCGGACTGACAGGATCCCTGTATGGCCGCTTGCCGATCAGGGCTTCAAACACATCGACGACAGCTATGATCCGCGATTCCTCGGGAATCGACGCGCCAATCCTTCCTTCAGGATAGCCTGAACCATCCATTCTCTCGTGATGGTAAAGCACGATGGGGCTGAGGGAAGCGAGTTCTCTGAAGTTGCGCAGTATGCGGGCGGAAACCACAGGGTGCGCCTGAATAGCCTGCAGTTCGGCCTTCGTCAGGGATTCGGTCTTCTGGAGAATCTGGGAGGGGATGGCGATCTTTCCAATGTCATGCAGGAGCGCTGCCGTGTAAAGGTTCCGGAGTTTGTCGCCTTTGTAGCCCATTTTTTGGCCGAGAAATATGGCCAATGCAGCCACGCGGCGGGAATGATTGCCTGAATCCTTTTCTGTCTGTTCAAACAGAAAGATGATGGATTCAAGGCCTGAGGTTTCATAGAAAAAACGTGATTTCCGGGAAATTCCGACGGAAAGAGGAAAGCCGATAGCCAGGGTGGTCAGAAGCACAATGAGATAATCCGACCATGTCAGCAAAGGGTCGGCAAAGTCGGCCCTGAGAGAATAAGCCAGTTCCTTGCCGTTCCGTGCATCGACATGCAGCCTGTTTTCGGAGCGAAGCGTGTCCAGAAGAGTCTGGCTGTCAATTTCGACAACGCCTCTCCAGTCCG
>JAJFUL010000158.1 GCA_021372425.1 Spirochaetaceae bacterium | reverse complement strand
ATCAGAACCTTCTGCCGGACTTATCTCTACTTCAAGCGAATCTGTGCCGAGACCAAAACTGGCGGGGTCTTCTTCCTTGACGATCCTGTCCAAGCCAATTACGAAGTCTGGAGCTTCAATGTTGACAATGCGCACACCTCGTGCGCCCTTGCCACACACCCTGATCGTTTCGGCCTCTACCTTGATTGTCTTGCCTGTCGAAGTGATGACCATGACTTCATCATCGCCGCCAACGGATATGGCGCCAACAACTTCGCCCGAAAATTCCTCCGGCACATAGATCATCTGGCCGCGAGTTCCCCGGCTGTGCGTCATGAATTTTTCATAGTCCGTGCGCTTTCCGTACCCGTTTTCGGTGACAATCAGCATCGCTTGGCCTTCCACAACAGGAAGCATTGCCGCCAACTCGTCGTTATCGGCCAGAAGAATGCCTCGCACTCCCCGCGTCGCCCTGCCCAGGGCCCTTACTTGCTCTTCATGGATGCGGAGGGCTTGTCCCTTTCTCGTGATGAGAACGACCTCATTGCTGCCGGTCGTCATGCAAGCAGAAACGAGTTTGTCACCTTCGTCCAGCTTTATGGCTATTATTCCCCGCGTTTTCGCATTTATGAAATTCTTTATGGCAACTTTTTTGACGACGCCTTTCAATGTCCCCATCAGCAGATACTGATTCTCGGAAAACTCCCTGAAATCAACCACCGCAGTGATCTCTTCGTTCGGGGATATTGCCAGGAGGCTCTTGATATGCGCACCGCGTGCCTGCCTGCTCGATTCGGGAATCTCATGCACCTTGAGCCAGTAGGCCTTGCCCATGTTGGAAATGAAAAGCAGATAATCGTGCGTATTGGCGACGAAAAGCTGCTCGATAAAGTCGTCTTCGATGAGCGAGGTCGAGTTCGAACCCTTGCCGCCGCGGCCCTGGGACCTGTATAGGTGCACCGAAACGCGCTTGATGAAGCCCTTGTTCGACAACAGTACCGCCATCTCTTCTGGCTTGATGAGGTCTTCTATGTTGATCTGCTCGACCTCGCTTGCCACTATCTCAGTGCGACGCTCATCGCCGTATTTATTGGAGATATCGAGAGTTTCCTGCTTGACCACGGCCAGCACCTTCTCATAACTGGCGAGGAGATTGCGCAGATAGGCGATGCGCGCCTCTATTTCCGCCAACTCGGCCTCGATTTTTTCTGTTTCCAGACTCGTAAGGCGGCCCAGCTTCATATCGACGATAGCCTGCGCCTGTGCCTGGCTCAACTCGAACCGCGCCTGCAGGTTGCTGCGCGCAACATCCACATTGCGGCTCGCCTTTATGATGGCGACCACTTCGTCGATATTGTTCAGAGCGATGACTAGACCCTTCAATATATGCGCGCGTTCTTCGGCTTTCCTGAGTTCGAATTGTGAACGTCGGGTTATCACAGCGACACGATGGTCAACGAAATATCTAATTAATTCCTTTAAGGATAAGCATTTAGGTTTTCCGTCCACCAGCGCCAGATTGATGATTCCGAAGGTCGACTGCAGCGGCGTGTGAGTGAAGAGCCTGTTCAGCACGAGCTTGGGGATAGCTCCTTTCTTCAGTTCGAGAACAATGCGCAGGCCTTCTCGATCGCTTTCGTCGCGCAGATCGGATACGCCCTCCAGCACCTTGTCGCGCACGAGGTCGGCGATTCTCGTTATGAGCGTCGTCTTGTTGAGCGCATAAGGGATTTCGGTAAAAACGATCTGCTCCTTGCCATTTTTCAGCGTCTCGATGGTGAACTTGCCGCGGACAATGATGCGTCCCCTGCCCGTTTCATAGGCTTCACGGATGCCTTCGCGTCCATAGATGATGCCCCCCGTCGGGAAATCCGGCCCATGCACATACTGCATGAGGCCCTCGGTGTCTATGGCCGGATCGTCGATATAGGCAGCAATGGCTTTCGAGACTTCGACGAGATTGTGCGGCGCCATGTTAGTCGCCATGCCGACCGCTATGCCCGAAGAGCCATTTACCAGCAAGTTGGGGAAAGCAGAAGGCAGGACGCTCGGCTCCGTCAAGGATTCATCGTAGTTGGGGACAAAATCGACTGTTTCCTTATCCAGGTCGGCGAGCATCTCCTCGCCCAGGCGTGAAAGCTTGGCTTCAGTATAACGGCTTGCGGCCGGGGGATCCCCGTCTATCGAGCCGAAGTTACCCTGGCCGTAGACAAGCGGATACCGGAGGGAAAAATCCTGGGCCATGCGCACAAGGGCGTCATACAGCGACATATCCCCATGCGGGTGGTACTTCCCCATGGCATCGCCGGTGATGCGCGCACTCTTTTTGGTTGGAGCGCTGTAGCGCAGCCCCAGCTCGTCCATGGCGTAAAGGAGGCGCCTGTGTACCGGCTTCAGCCCGTCCCGCACATCGGGTAACGCGCGCGCCACAATGACCGACATGGCATAGATCAGGTAGTCGGTCTTTACTTCATCCTCTATTGGAACTGGTATTATCTTTGCTTGTTCTGGCATGGCATCATGTCCTACACATCAAGGTTGGCGACTGAAAGCGCATTTTCTTCGATGAACTGCCGCCTCGGCTCAACCTGTTCACCCATCAGCGTGGTGAACATCTCTTCCGCAAGTATCACGTCATCCATCGTTATCCTTATGATGTTCCGCCGATCCGGATCCATCGTGGTCTCCCATAGCTGATCTGGGTTCATCTCGCCCAAGCCTTTGTACCGCTGGACAGAGACTTTTGCAGGATCCCTTCCAGACTGGGCCAGCGCTGCGTCCTTTTCCGCGTCATCATAGGCATAGCGGATCTCGCGATCCCAACTTACCTTGTAGAGCGGCGGCATCGCGAGGTAAACGTGCCCATTCTCGATGAGTCCCGTCATGTAGCGATAAAAGAAAGTCAACAGCAGCGTGCGGATATGCGAACCATCGACATCCGCATCGGCCATGATGATGACTTTGTGATAGCGCAGCTTTGTCAGGTCGAAATCCGAGCCGATGCCCGTTCCAAGGCTCGCAATGATGGGCTGGAGCTTGTCGTTGCCGATGACCTTGTCGATGCGCGTCTTTTCGACATTGAGCATCTTGCCCCAGAGGGGCAGGATGGCCTGATGCGCCCTGTTCCTGCCCATTTTCGCGGAACCGCCTGCCGAATCGCCTTCCACAATGAAAATTTCGCACTTCGTGGGGTCTTTTTCCTGACAATCAGCCAGCTTTCCGGGCAGACTCGCGCTGTCGAGCAGGTTCTTGCGCCTTGTGAGTTCGCGGGCTTGCCTGGCTGCAATGCGCGCTTTGGCTGCCAAGGTCGTCTTCTCGAGAATCGCATCGATGACTTCGGGGAATTTCTGAAAATACAAGTCGAGCTGATCGCTGCAGAAGCTGTCCACAATCCCCTTCACTTCCGAATTGCCCAGCTTTCCCTTGGTCTGGCCCTCGAACTGCGGCTCCATCACCTTGATGGAAAGCACGGCGGTGAGGCCCTCCCCGACGTCGTCCTGCGAGAGGCTCTCTTCCATCTTCTTTGCATATTTGGATTTCTTGAAGAATTCGTTGACAGTCCGGGTGAGCGCCAGCCTGAAACCGATAAGATGGGTGCCACCTTCCCTCGTGTTGATGCCGTTGACGAAGGACAGCATGGTCTCGGTGAAGCTATCGTTGTACTGGATGCCCACCTCGATCTCGACATCGTCGCGCGTTCCATGGAAATAAACGACATCCCTGTGCAGCACCGTCTTGTTCTTGTTCAGATACTCGACGAATTGGGCCAGCCCGCCATCGAACTTAAACTCGACCGCCTTCGGCGTGGCGAGCCGCTCGTCGGTAAGCGATATCTTTACGCCCTTGTTGAGGAATGCCAGCTCGCGCAGGCGGGTGGACAAGACATCGTAGCTGTAGGCAATTTCCTCAAAAATGGTTGGATCGGCCTGGTAGCGGACTATGGTTCCGCGCCGATCGGTCGTGCCAATCTGCTTTACCGGTTCGACAGGGATGCCTCGTTCATAGCGCTGGAAATAGACATTGCCGTTCAGGTTGACCTGAACTTCCATCCACGTTGAAAGTGCATTGACGACGGAAACACCGACGCCATGGAGGCCGCCCGACACTTTGTAGTTCTTTTTGTCGAACTTGCCGCCCGCATGGAGCCTGGTCATGACCAGTTCGAGCGCGGAGATACCTTCTGTCGGATGCATGTCGACCGGGATGCCGCGGCCATTGTCCTCGACCCGCACGACATCATTGTGCTCAAGCACGACATCGATATCGGTGCAGAAGCCTGCGAGCGCCTCATCGATCGAGTTGTCAACAACCTCATAGACCAGGTGATGCAGGCCATCTATGCCGGTCGTTCCAATATACATGCCCGGACGCTTGCGAACAGCTTCGAGGCCCTTTAGAACCTGTATTGTTTTTGCAGAGTAGGTTGAATCCATATTAGTTTTTCCATTATATCAATTCCACCCGGGAGAGTAAAGCAACTGGCCTCGCGGTCGCCTCCAGGCCGTCATCACCGACGTTGTGCAAAACCTGTGCATAACTTGTTCTTAAGCTGTGATTTCCTGTTGATAACGTATTTAACCGGTTTGCGTCATTCGCGGACAAGAAACTCATTATCAAATTGCCAAACGAATATGTATTTTTTATATTAGAATTTATGCAAACAAAGCTATTGTGTTTGCTATACAGCATTGTGGATTTTCTGCTTCTTCTCATGTTTTCCCTCTTGCAAAAACGGAAATTCTTGTTATAAACCTATAAACACCCCTTGTGGAAAACTTGTGGATACCCTGGTAATAAGACAAAAGGATTGAAGACTGAATGCAGGATTTTGATGGCTCGGCAATATGGGATGAAGCGCTGGAAACCGCACGCAAGCAACTTCCCGAACAGGAATTCCTCATGTGGTTCCGCCTCGGTTACCAGTCATTCGAAAATAATACATTCGTAGTAAGCGCGCCCAATTCATTCCTCCGCGACCAGTTCAACCGCAAGTATCATGATTTCATCCTGAACATCATAAAGTCGCTGACCGAACTCGACCTGTCGCTCTCGGTCGTCGCGGCCAAGCCTGGTCCTTTTTCTAAAAGCCCTGCCGCAGCTGCCGTCCCGGGACAGGCCAAGCCCGAAGACCCGGCCAACGTGACCGCCCCCACAGATCCCGCTGACCCGCCGGCATATCAGCCAGCCGACGCTCAGCAGAAACTTGACCCGGAACCCACGATAGAGTTCCGCCTGAACCCTCAGCCGATCCCGCAAAATCTGTCGCATTCGATTTATAGGGACAACTCCAATCAAATTGAAGACTCTCCCAAAGGACATTCCTCGCTGCGGGCGAACTATCGTTTCGACAACTTCATCGTGGGCGACAACAACCGCTTCACCTTCAACGCATCCGAGGCTGTGGCCAAGTCGCCCGCCCGCGTCTACAACCCACTGCTCATCTATGGCGGGGTCGGCCTGGGAAAAACGCACCTCATGCATGCCATCGGCAATTCGGTCGTCGAGAATTTCCCTTCGATGAAGATAATCTGCATAACGGCGGAAGATTTCACCAACGAATTCATCCAGACTATACACGACCGCTCGACCCATGAATTCAAGAACAAATACCGGGGCGCGGACATTCTCCTTATCGATGACATACATTTCTTCCAGAACAAGCCCGGCGTCCAGGAAGAGCTCTTCCATACATTCAATGCGCTCTACGATTCTGAGCGACAGATGGTCTTCACGCTCGACCGCCACGTCAAGGAACTCAAGGACTTTTCGGACAGGCTGAAAAGCAGGTTCGACAAGGGCCTTGTCGTCGATGTGCAGCCACCGATGTACGAGACCCGCGTGGCCATCCTCAAGCAGAAATTGCTGCAATCCAGCAAAAACGTCAACGTTTCCGAGGACGTGATCAACCTGGTCGCCAACAATGTCTCGTCCAATGTCAGGGATCTCGAAGGCTGTTTGACCAAGCTGACGGCCTATGCCGATCTCGTCCACAAGGAACTGACCGTCGATATCGCCAGGAATCTTCTCAAGGAAATGTTCAACAACAAGAAGCATTCGATCATCACGGTCGATTCCATAATCCGCATGGTTGCGGACAATTACAAGCTTTCACTCTCGGACCTCAAGGGCAAGAAACGCAGCAAGAACATCGCACTGGCACGACAGGTCGCCATGTTCGTCATCCGGGAGGTCACGGAGTATTCCACTACCGAGATTGGAGTAGAGTTTGGCGGCCGCGACCACACGACCGTCATGCATTCCTGCCAGAAAATCGAGCAGATGGCCAAGTTCGACCCCTCATTCGACGCTGAAATCCAGAAATTGCTTGTCTCTGCCCATCAGACCGGGACAAGCTGATCCTGCTCATTACTACATCAAAAGGCCTGCCGCTGGCCCTGCCCACAACCTCTGCATAACCAGTGCAAAAAGACCGGCTGCTTGTGGAAAACTTGCCAGCCTGTGGAAAAAGTGCAAAACAAAGCACTTTGGTAAACAACTTTTGCACATCATATATTTATATATATATCAACAGATTAAATTACTTTTCCACATATTAATCCTGCTTATTACTATTATTACTCTTATTTAACTATATAAAAAACAACAACAAGAAAAGAAAAACCCGAAAAGAGTGTTTCAAAATCATGATTTTCTTGCTAGAATGAGACCGGATCATTATATCAGGGGGAGACAATGAAATTCACCTGCGACAAGACAAGTCTTCTGAGGGAAATTTCTTTTGCACAGGAAATAATAGCTTCGAAAAATGCTTTGTCCATCATGTCGAACGTCTATCTGGAAGCGACTGATTCCCGGCTTCTCATCCGGGCGACCGATGTGAAGGTGGGCTTCGAGACTTCCATACCGGTCTCCGACGTGGTGCCCGGCGCAATGACTGTTTTTTGCGATAAGCTGACAGGCATCCTCTCCTCTCTTCCTGAAGGAGATATCGGCATCGAGCAGGATCAGGGCCGAGCCGTGTTGCGGCCGGCATCGAAAAAGGCGCGGTTCCAGCTCAAGACGCTTTCGGGCGAAAAGTACCCGGAACTGCCGCGCGCAGAAGAGCAATCTTATTTTGAAATGCCGGCGAAGGAATTCAGGCGCATGGTGGTGCAGACCTTGTTCTCGGTTTCCACCGACGAGACGCGCTATTTCATGAATGGCGTATTCATGGAGAAGTCTCCGGAAGGCTCGCTTATCATGGTTTCAACCGACGGCAGGCGTCTCGCCTTCATCAAAAACGAGTCGGCCGGCAGCCTCCCCGACTTCAAACCGGTCATCATACCGACAAAGGTTCTCGGCATCATCAACAAGCGGCTTTCGGATGAAGGCATGCTCGGGATTGCGATCACCGAGAAAAACATATTCTTCAGGTTCAATGCCTACCAGATTTCCAGCGTTCTCATCGAGGGACAATTCCCGAACTACCAGAAAGTCATCCCGCAGAACCAGAAAACGAAGTTCTCTGCCAAAAAGGAAGATATGATGGAAGCGCTCAAGCGCGTCTCGATCTTCGTCGAGCAGAAATCCAACCGCACATTCTTCTCGCTCTCGGTGGGTAGCCTGATCCTTTCGTCCGAAGAGACCGAAATAGGCGCTGCCAGGGAGGAAATAGCCTGCGACTATGAAGGCGAAGACACGACTTTTGCACTCAACTACCGCTATATCGAGGAACCGCTCCGCGTGCTGGATTCGGAAACCATCACGGTGGAATTCAGCGAGCCTTCGCGCGCCATCACACTGAGGCCGGAACCCGCGAGCGACTATTTCCATATTGTCATGCCGATGCAAATTGACTGATAGCAAGGGCATGACAACCTGATAATGACAACCTGGTGCCGATGTCGTTCAGAAAGATAAGGGTCGCATCGTTCCGTAACCTGCAGGATGCGGAAATACCTACGGACTCAGAACAGGTTTTCCTCATTGGCGAGAATGGCCAGGGAAAGACCAATTTCCTCGAAGCACTCTATTACCTTTGCTATGGGGCCTCATTCCGCGGACAGATGGATTCGCTTATCCCGGCGCAAGGCAGTGACCGGTTCATGCTCCAGGCCTCCTGGAGCAATGGAGTTGCGGGCGCTCCCCTGGATGACGAGATCGCCGTCTCCATGAAAGGGCGGGTCAAGGACATCACGCTGAATGGCAAGAGCCTGAGGGACAGGAAGGAGCTTGTGGCGCACAATCCTGCGGTCGTGTTCTGCCATGAGGACTTTTCCTTCGCTGCCGGCGACCCGGAACGCAGGCGTTTCTTCTTCGACCAATGTGCGGGCATGCTGTCGCTCGGCTATATAGATACGCTGCGAAACTACAAGCATGTGCTCAAGCAGAGAAATGCTGCGCTCAAGGAGAGCGCCTACGACCTCATCGACGTGCTGGATCCGCAGTTCGTGCGCTATGGCATCATGCTCATGGAGGAGCGGAAGCAGCTGCTGCACAAATTCAAGGCAGTCTTTGCTGAGTCCTATGAACATGTCGCCATGCTTGGGGTTCCTGTCACCATAGAATACGCGCCAAGCTGGCCAGAGCAGGTTTCGCTGGACAGCCTATTCGACTATCTGCGGCGCCGCCGGTCAGAGGAAGTCGTACTGGGTACCACCCGCTCGGGGCCGCACAGGGACAAATGGCTCTTTCGCTGCAATGGCGAAAATTTCACCGACAAAGCCTCGACCGGCCAGCTGCGGCTCATCTCGCTCGTCTTGCGGATCATCGAGGTGCGGCTGTACGAGGAGAGGGAGCGCATCTCGGGGGAAGGGCCGCGCTGGCCGGTACTCCTCCTCGATGATGTGCTGCTGGAACTGGATCTGGGCCGGCGGCGCCGCCTGCTCGAGCTGCTTCCCGCTAAGGGCCAGGGAGCGCAGAGCTTCTTTACTTTCCTTCCGGAAGAGCCCTGGCAGGACTATGTAGACCGAAGCACTTTGGTATATAAGGTAAATGATGGAAGATTCGAGGATTAAAAAAGTTTCGGTGCTTCTCTCCTCTTTTTTCGACGAAGAACTCGTCAAAAAAGGAGAGAAATATGCGGAATTCAATAATTCCTGGAAGAACATAGCCGGGGCCAGACTTGGTGAACATTCGCGGCCGACGGAAATCAGGCATGGCATGCTGGTAGTCGAGGCTGAGCACTCGGGCTGGATCCAGCTTCTCCAACTCCATCAGGAAAAGATTCTTGCGGAGATTCAACGGCAGTATCCCGACCTAGAGATCGCCAGTATGGCCTTTATCATCGGGAATGGCGAGACGGCGACGCAAGGCAGCCCGGTACCGGAACAGGCCAGCTGGGCCCAGGTGCAGACCCGGGAAGCTTCTCCGAAGCCTGGCGAGGCTACGGTGAAGCCCTTTGCGGGTGGCGCCGATGAAATGTTGCCGGACAGGAACCCCGGTGATTTGCCGCAAGAGGTACTGGAAAAATTTGCCAAGATCAGGAAAAATATCGAAAAGTGAGCCTTTCGGGAGCAATTGACGAAAGGGAGGCAGGCGATTTATACTCACAACCCTGCGCAGAGTCTATCTATGACCTTGTGCTCAACATGATGAAATCGATCGGCGCTTTGGTGCCGTCGCTCATAGAATGAAGGAGTAAGTTGCCATGAAGCGCACCTACCAGCCCAGCAGGACAAAGAGAAACAGAAAATTTGGCTTTCGTGCCCGAATGAGTACTAAAGGTGGGAGACTCGTCCTCAAGAGGCGCAGGGCCAAAGGTCGGACCAAGCTGACAGTCGCCGACGAGAACAAGAAATATTGACGATGACTCCCCGGATGGGGGAAATGGAAAAGCGTCGATATACATTTCCGAAGGCTGAAAAAGTCCGGAAAAAAGCAGAAATTGACAGGGTTTTTCGCAGCGGTAAACGATTTTCGTGCAAAGGAATGGGCCTGAGGGTCGCCAGGAATTCGCTGGACATGACTCGGGCCGTTTTTGTTACCGTCCGCTCGTTCAGCGGCGCGGTCGAAAGAAACAGGGCGAAGCGCAGGGCGCGTGAAGCGTGGCGGCTTATAAAGCACAGGGTGTCGCCAGGGTTTGATGTCGCCATTGTCCTGTATCCAGAGAATGCCACCTTTGACGAAGTGTCGTCGGACCTGTTTTTTTTGCTTCGCAAGGCAGGCATAGTGGAATGAACGCAGTCCTCAGAAAAACCTTTTCATACCCTTTTCTCTTTTTAATAAAGGTTTACCAGATAGCAATCTCTCCCCTCTTTCCGCCTTCATGCAGATTCTATCCAACCTGCTCTCATTATGCCTATGAAGCTGTTTCCAAGTACGGACCCTTGAAGGGCGGATACCTGGCAACGCGGAGAATTCTGCGTTGCCATCCCAGAAATCCGGGAGGCTATGACCCAGTACCATGAACGAAATACTTGATAACAACCAGGACACCAAACAAGAAAACAAACGCATGATTCTTGCAGTCGTGCTGTCGACGCTGATCATGGGGGTCGGATTCATGATTTCCGGCGTACTTTTCCCCCCCGATGAGACCAGCGCAGCCAAGGCCCAGGGAACGGAGATGCAGGGAAATACGGGTTCGGTCGTAACCACCCTGCCCTCCGAAGCCAAGCCATCACCCATCCTGCCCGCTGCGGTGGCCGAGAAAGCCGGTAAAACAGAACAGGCGGCCGTAGTTGTGGAGGCGCCTGCCACCGAAACCGTCTACACGGTCGAGACCGATATCATCGTGGCTGAAATCTCGAATGCGGGCGGAGATATCGTCTCGCTCAAGCTGAAGAACCACAAAGACAAGAACGACTATGTCGACATGCTCGTCCCGGGCGAAAAGGGCACGAGCGGCCTTTCCGTTGCTTTCGGAAAATCCAGCACCGCGCCCATGAAGGACCTGATGAATGTCACCTGGCTCGATGATTCGCATACAACCATCCAGTTCTCGAGGACGCTTTTCGCGAAGCCGGCGGGGAAAGACGAACTTATCCCCTTTACCTACAAGAAGGTTTACAATTTCAGGAACAAGGAATACATGTTCGGCATGGCGGTCACACTAGAGAATTCAAAGAACGAAAATCTTCCGCTGAATTCCGATGGTATGGCCTATACCATCCAGGTTGGGCCGCAGATCGGCCCGAAACTCGCGCAGGTGACCAGGTATTCCGATTTCCGAAAATACATCTACGAGGTAGGCGGCAAGAAGAAGAGTGAGACGCCCAAGGCAGGCATCAAGGATATTCAGGATGTCGCAAGCTGGGCATCACTGACCGGCAAATACTTCACCTTCATTGCCATACCTTCCGCGCCTTTCGCACAATTCGAATATGTGCAGGACAAGGATTCGGTTCTGCCCCAGACCAACTGGATGTACATATCCAGGCCCGCAATCCAGGCTTCCCGCCAGACTGATACCTACTATTTTTACTTCGGCCCCAAGACGGCGGCCGAGCTGTCCAAATACGAATACGCCGACAAAAACCAGTTCGGCTTGAGTTCGCTCAGGCTGGAAGACACGATCGAGCGCTCCAATATTCTGGGTTGGCTCGAAAATTTCCTCAAATTCCTGCTCGACTTGTGCTACAAGCTGATCCCCAATTACGGCGTGGCCATCATCCTGGTGACCATCCTGATAAAGGCGGTCTTCTACCCGCTGACCAAGAAAGGCTCGTTTGCAACAGCCAGGATGCAGGAACTGCAGCCGCAGATACAGGAACTCCAGGTCAAATACAAGAACAACCAGGAAAAGCTGAACCAGGAAATGGCGGAGCTGTACAAGCGCGAGCATTACAACCCCATGTCTGGCTGCCTGCCCATGCTCATCCAGTTCCCGCTTTTCTTTGCGATGTACAACCTGTTCAACAACCATTTCGAACTGCGTGGCGCCAGTTTCATCCCTGGCTGGATCAACGACCTGTCGCTTCCGGAAAGCATCTTGAGCTTTGGCGGGTTCAGCTTGCCCCTGCTCGGCTGGACCGACCTAAGGGCATTGCCTATCATTTATCTCGTGAGCCAGCTGTTCTATGGAAAATTCACGCAGCAGCAGCCGCAGGCACAGGAAAATTCCCAGAGTGCCAAGCAGATGCAGTTGATGACCTACGGCATGCCGATCATGTTTTTCTTCATCCTGTACGATGTGCCGGCTGGGCTGCTGATTTACTGGATCATAAACAATGTCGCCACGATCATCCAGCAGATGGCCATCAACAAGGTCATCAAGAGTCGAAAGACTGCGGCTGAGGCCACAGGCCCTACCCCGGTTGGGGCGACGAGCGTGTCCGGTACCGCTTCCGCCAAATCTGACAGGGGAGCAGCCCGGGGCGGAGCGAATACGACCGCATCCGGAAAGGCGAAGAGCTCAGCAGTAGCCAAGAAAGCCAACCAGAAGAAAGGCCCGACAAGGCAGCAGGAAGACTTCAGCCAAAAGGTCACGAATTGGCTCGAGAAGAAAGCTGGCGGAGAAAAGCCGGGCGACGGTAAATCGAATGGCAGTAAGGCTGGCAGAAAGAACGACACCAGGCGTTGAAGGAGTTAGGTAATGATATATGAGTTTGAAGGCAAGACCGAACGGGAGGCAATTGAGGAAGCTGCCAGCCAGTTGGGTCTTGAAACCGATGAATTTGATGTCGAAATAATGGAAAGCCAGTCAGGGAGCCTGTTCAAGAAAGGAAAGGTACGGATCAGGGTGCATACGCATGGGCAGGACGAAGGCGATATTGCAGTGCAGGTACAGGCGCCGAGGCAGGAAATGGTACCGGCGGCCAGCGCGGCCCGCGAGACCGCAGAGCCCGGTGAACCGCTCGTCCCCAATGACGAGTTCGAACTGAAGATGATCGAATGGGTTAAGACGGTAGTCGAGAAGATGGGCTATCCGGCCAAGGTCTCCGTCCTCTTCAGGGAAGAGAAGAAGATTGGACTGAAGATCGAGACCGACAATACGGCCATGATCATCGGCAAGAAAGGAAAAAATATCGACGCCCTTCAGCTTTTGGCTAATGTCTATGCCGGAAGGCAGGGAAGGGAAGACGTCAAGATCATCCTGGATTCCGAAAACTATCGCATCCGCAGAGAGGAATCTCTCGTGCGGATCGCCTACGAGTCTGCGGAGCAGGTCAGGAAAACCGGCCGTTCCGTGCTGCTCGAGCCCATGAACCCCTTCGAAAGGCGGATCATACACACAACGCTCAACGATATTGTCGATATCGAAACCAAGAGCGAAGGAGACGGACTCTACAAGCAGGTCCGTGTCATGTTCCGCGGAAGAAAATAAACAAAACTTGACCTAACCTGTTTATAAGGTTTAGTATACTTCAAAATCCCGCCAGAAGAACGCGTTTGCCATCGTCGTCGCGATGGTGGAACGCGTTAGCGGATTCAGCCTGCAAAGGAGATTTTTCCGCCATGGCTATCAAGACTTTCAGGGGTGGAGTGCATCCGCCAGAGAAAAAGGACCGCTCCGGCGGCCTTGCAATCGAACGTTGGTGCGATATAAAGCAAGTGGTTATTCCGGTCAACCAGCATTTCGGGGAACCCATTCAGCCGCTTGTCGGCGTTGGCGACATGGTCAAGCGCGGACAGAAGATTGCTGATGCGGATGGCAGAATGACGGTCCCGCTCCATGCTTCGATTGCCGGAGTAATAAAGAAGATAGAGCCGAGAGCCCTGTCCAACAACCTGGAAGGCCCCTGCATCGTCATCGAGGCGCAGGAAGGCGTGTCGGGCGATGATTTCATGGCGCCCCTCGATGCTTTTACCTGCAGCAAGGATGAGGCGCTGGCGCGGGTCAGGGAGGCGGGCATTATCGGAATGGGCGGCGCAGGTTTCCCTGCACAGGTTAAGCTCGCTCCATCCAAACCGATTTCCGTGGTCATCGCGAATGGCGCGGAATGCGAGCCTTACCTCACTATCGACGAAAGAACCATGATCGAGCGTCCGGAAGATGTCGTCGAAGGCCTCGCGATAACGATGAAGATTGTCAGCGCGCCCGAAGGTGTCATCGCCGTCGAGCAGAACAAGATTCGTGCCGTGCCCCTCCTTGAGAAGGCGATCTCCTCGAGCCCGAGGACGAGGGCTGGCATGAAGATGCGCGTACAGGTGATGAGGACCAAGTATCCGCAGGGCGGCGAAAAAATGCTCATCACTGCCCTCACGGGCAAGGAAGTCCCGTCCGGGGGCCTCCCCATGGATGTGGGTTGCGTCGTCCAGAACGTGGGGACGCTCTGCGCCATGGTGGAAGCATTCCGCGACGGCAAGCCGCTCATCGAACGCGGACTGACCATTTCCGGCGGTGCCTGCAAAAAGCCGGTGAATGTAATCGTACCGATCGGCGCGCTGGTGTCGGACCTGGTCGCCGCAGGCGCGACGCAGGTCAATGAGGAATCGCTGCGCAAGGTGATTTTCGGCGGGCCCCTGATGGGCGTGGCCGTGCCGAACTATGCGATCCCCGTGCAGAAGAACACGTCGGGCGTGCTGTTCCTGGGGAAGGAAGAGGTGAGGCCCGCCGAGGAGGAGCCCTGCATCAGGTGCGGGCGCTGCATGCGCGCCTGCGGCTGCAGGCTTTCCCCTGCCCTGCTCGCCGTGGCCATCGAGACAGGCGATTACAGGGAAGCCGAGAAGATCGGTCTCCTGGACTGCATCGAATGCGGTACCTGCGCCTATGTTTGCCCGGCGCATCGCCAACTGGTACAGAAGTTCAGGGTCGGCAAGCAGGTCCTCCGTACCATAAAACAAAAGGAAAAGGAGGCCCAGAATGCCCGATAAGCCCGAAAAGAGCCTATACCTTTCGTCAAGTCCGCATGCCTATTCCCCGGTCAGTACTTCGAGCCTGATGTTGTCGGTCGTGCTCGCGCTCATCCCTTCGACTGTCTATGGAATTTACCTCTATGGAATTTCTGCCCTGCTTTCGGTACTGGTCTCAATAGCGTCTGCTGTCATCGGCGAGTACCTGTTCCGCAAGATAATCAAGGCCACAACCACGATCACCGATGGTTCGGCCGTCGTTACCGGTCTTCTCATCGCCCTCATCGTGCCGCCCAAGACCCCGCTCTGGATGGTCGCGCTCGGCGCACTGTTTGCCATCGTTGTCGCGAAGCAGTTCTTCGGCGGGCTCGGATCCAATCCATTCAACCCGGCCCTAGCTGCGCGCGCCTTTCTCCTGATGAGCTTCCCGGCCGCCATGACGACATGGACCATGCCGAATGGCATGACCGTCCACGCCGACGCGCTCTCGGCTGCCTCCCAGGCTGCGGATGCCACAGCAGCGGCCACGAGCCAGATTGCCGACGCGACAAGCGCAGCCACCCCGCTCGGCCTCATCCATGGGCACTACACGATTCCGCAGATCGCCCAGTACTTTGGGGCGGAGGACACGGCCGGGCTCTACAGGCAGTTGTTCCTCGGTTTCAGGCCCGGTTCGATGGGCGAAAGCTCCATACTGCTGATCTTGCTTGGCGGACTGCTGCTGCTCTCGCTCGGCGTCATCCAGTGGATCATCCCGGTCTCCGTGATCGGCTCGACCTTCATCTTTTCCTGGCTGCTCGGTCTTGACCCGATATTCACGATCCTGACCGGAGGCGTCATGTTTGCCGCATTTTTCATGGCGACCGACTACTCGACAAGGCCGCTGACACCAATCGGCCAGGCGCTCTATGGCGTGGGCATAGGCCTCATCATCGTCATAATCAGGAAATTCGGCGGATACCCCGAGGGTGTCACCTACTCAATCCTCATCATGAACATACTCACCCCCTACCTGAACAAGATCAGGACGAAGAAATATGGTTATGTAGCCCCTCTCAAGCCGGCCAAAGCAGCAAAGGGGGCCTCAAAATGAAAAGCAGCGTCAAACTCGGACTCATTCTGGCAATTTTCGCCGCGACGGCCTGTGCAAGCCTGGCTATCGTCTATCAGATAACCAAGCCCGCTATCGAAGCCCAGGAAGGACAAGCCCTCGCCTCATCGCTGAAGGAGCTTTTTCCTGAAGCGGAGAGCCATGAGGATATCACGAGCGCCGTGACTTCGACCGATCCATCGGTTACGATTCAGAACGCCTTCCTCGTGAAGAGCGCGTTGGCTCCTCTGGGCGTGGCGATCAAGGCTACAGGCGCCAGCTACAAAGGCCCGGCCACGCTGCTCGTCGGCGTCCGGCTCGACCGGAGCATAACGGGCGTCCGCGTCCTCGATCTTTCAGATACGCCGGGATTGGGCGGTAATGCTTCGAACGCCACCTACTATGTCAACAAGGAAAACAAGATCACTTTTCCAGGCCAGTTTACAGGGAAGTACATAACCGACAAGTTCGAAGTCAAGAGCGACGTCATCCCGATCACGGCAGCCACCGTGACCTCGAAAGCCCTGACCAAGATTGTGAAGACGGCTAGTGCCTCCGCCGGAGCATGGCTCGAGTCCATGGCGCTGGGCGGCGCCGCCCCATCGGCGACATCGGGCGCATCCGTTAAGGAGGGGCAGTAACATGAAGAACCTTTGGAAGATATTCAAGGCGGGGCTCATCTTCGAGAACCCCCTGCTGGTCCTGATGATCGGCATCTGCTCGTCCCTCGCCGTCACGTCCAATGTGTCCAACGGCCTCGGCATGGGTCTTGCGATGACTTTCGTCCTCCTTTTCTCTGAAATTTTCATTTCGGCGTTCAGAAAAGTGATCCCGAACGGAGCGCGGCTGCCCATCTTCATCATCATCATCGCGGCGTTCACAACGATTGTCGACCTGGTCATGAAGGCCTACTTCCCTGCCCTTTCCAAGAGCATGGGCGTCTTCATCCCGCTGATCGTCGTCAACTGCATCATCATGGGTCGCGTGGAAGCCTTTTCCTCCAAACAGAAGGTGCTCCCCTCGATCTTCGATGCGCTCGGCATGGGCCTGGGTTATACTTGGGTCTTGATCGTCATTTCCGCCGTGCGCGAACTTCTGGGCAATGGTACTTTTGCCGGCATTCAGGTGATGCCAGCGTCCTATACACCGATCCTGTTCTTTATCCTCCCGCCGGGTGGATTCCTCATTTTCGGCCTGCTCATGGCAGCCAACAACGGCATCAAGAGTGCCTTGAAGAAGCGCGAGGCCCGTCAGGCTAAGCAGTTACCCGACATGCGCGAAGCAAAGGAGAATGCATAATGGACCTGATGAAAATTTTCCTGGTTGCACTTCTCGTCAACAACATCGTCCTGATGCGGTTCATCGCGCTTTGCTCCTACATCGGCATGACCAGCGATGTTGGCCAGTCCATCGGCATGGGAACCTCGGTCACTTTCGTGACGGTGCTTGCCACGGCGGTCACATGGCCGATCTACCACTATGTGCTGACACCACTCAATCTGCAGTTCCTGAAGATTCTGGTTTTCATCCTCGTCATAGCTTGCCTGGTGCAGCTAGTCGAGTTCTACCTCAAGAAGAATATCCCTGGCCTTTACGCGGCAATGGGAATCTATCTGCCGCTGATCACCACGAATTGCGCCATCCTCGCCGTGACTTTCGAAAGCATCGACTACAACTACAGCTTCATCGAGTCGATCGTCTACGCGATTGGTGTTTCGCTCGGCTACCTGCTGGCAATGGTCCTGCTCGCCGGCGTTCGCGACAGGATGAAGACAAGCCAGGTACCCAAATTCCTCCAGGGAGCACCTATACTGTTCATCGCGACCAGCCTGATCGGCATAGCATTCATGGGCTTTTCCGGACTGATCAAATAGGGGATCACAATGACGACTGTACTGATAACGATAGGTTTTTCGGCGGTACTCGCCTTCGCGCTGGGTGTCGCCTTGGGCTTTTTCCAGAAGAAATTTGCGATCGAGCGGGACCCGAAGATCGATGAGGTGAGGGCAGCTCTGCCCGGCGCCAATTGTGGCGCCTGCGGGTTTCCGGGCTGCGATGGATATGCCGAAGCGGTGGCCACGGGCCATGCGACGACGACGAAATGCAAGGCTGGCGGAAGTTCGACCGCAGAAGCCGTTTCCAAGATTATGGGCGTCAAGGCTGTGTCCGAGGACGTTGTTTCAGTGTTGCTCTGCCAGGGCGGCAAGGGAATCGCCGCAGCCAAGGGCGACTATGTCGGGCTCAAGAACTGCAGGGCGGCCAAGCTCACGACCGGAAGCGTCGTGGCTTGCGCCTGGGGATGCCAAGGCTTTGGCGATTGCGTCAGCGTCTGCAAATTCGATGCGCTCTCCATGGGCGCTGACGGACTGCCCCATGTCGATTACGACGCCTGTACGGGCTGCGGCATGTGCGCCCAGGAATGCCCGCAGAAGTTGTTCGCTCTTGTCCCGCGCAGCAGGAAGGGATCG